>NZ_DLTK01000026.1:0-3185 GCF_002500885.1 Brevundimonas sp. UBA7838 | reverse complement strand
CCTCCACCGCTTCGCGGTCCCCCTCCCCCGCTGGCGGGGGAGGATATGAAAAGGAGATTGCGATGGTTTGGATCCGGTGGCCGTTCGGCCAGGCGGGGCGCGTGGGCGCGCCTGAGGGTAAGGAGAGCCGGGCGGTCGGGGTGATCGCCTTGTCGGGGGTGGGGCGGCCGCGGTGGACGCCCAACGACTACGCCAGCCTGGCGCGCGAGGGGTATCAGAAGAATGCGGTGGCCTATCGCTGCATCCGCATGATCGCCGAGGCGGCGGCGGCTGCGCCGTTCGCGGTGTTCGTGGACGGGGCGCGCGACGAGGCGCATCCGCTGGCGAAACTGATGCGTCGGCCCAATCCCGAGCAGTCGGGGGCGGAGCTGATGGAGGCGGTCTATGGCGCGCTGCAGGTGTCGGGCAACGCCTATGTCGAGGCGACCGGCGATGCGGATGGAGACGGGGCGCCGGACGAGCTGTGGGCGCTGCGGTCGGATCGGGTGAAGGTGGTTCCGGGCCGATCAGGCTGGCCCGAGGCGTGGGATTATTCCGTGGACGGACGGTCGGTGCGGATCGGGCGGGCGGCGGACGGCTGGGCGCCGGTCATGCACCTGAAGCTGTGGCACCCGCTGGACGACTGGTACGGGCTGTCGCCGATGGAGGCGGCGGCGCAAGGGGTGGACGCGCACAATGCGGCCGGCGCGTGGAACAAGGCCCTGCTGGACAATGCGGCGCGGCCGTCGGGGGCGCTGGTCTATGGGGCGAGGAACGGCGAGCGGCTGACGGACGGGCAGTTCGAGGCGCTGAAGGATCAGTTGTCGAACGTCTATGCCGGGGCGACCAACGCCGGGCGGCCGATCCTGCTGGAGGGCGGGATGGACTGGAAGCCGCTGAGCCTGACGCCGGCGGAAATGGATTTCACGGCCGGCAAACATGCGGCGGCGCGCGAGATCGCCCTGGCCTTCGGGGTTCCGCCGCAGCTGCTGGGGATTCCGGGCGATGCGACCTACGCCAACTATCGCGAGGCCAATGCGGCCTTCTGGCGACAGACGGTGATCCCGCTGGTGCGGAAGGCGGCGGGGGCGATGACGGGCTGGCTGGGCGAGCGGTTCGCGGGGTGCGAAATCCGGGCGGACCTGGATGCGGTCTCGGCGCTGCAGCCCGAGCGGGACGCCCTGTGGGCGCGGCTGGAGGCGGCGAGCTTCCTGACCGACGAAGAGCGTCGGCGGATGGCGGGGTTGGGGGCATGACCGAACATCATATCCGGCGCGTGCCGACGGCGCTGCTGATCGCCGTCGTTGTGCAGACGGTGGGCGGCCTGGTCTGGGCCGGGGGCGCCGCGGCGCGGATCGCGACGCTGGAGCAGCGGGTCGGGGAGCAGAGGCTGGTCGCCGAACGGCTGGCACGGCTGGAGGTCCAGGGCGAGGCGATGGCGGCGGCTGTGGAGCGGATCGAGCGGCGGTTGGAGGGCGGGGCGTGAGTGGTGAATCGCGAGCGGTGACTCGGCAGAAGCATTCACGAGTCACGATTCACCACTCACCCCTCCAAATCGAAGGCTACGCCTCGCTGTGGGGCGTGGCGGATCTGAACGGGGACGTGGTGCAGGCGGGGGCCTTTGCGGACAGTCTGGCCAAGACCGGCACCGAGGGGGTGCGGATGCTGAACCAGCACGATGCGCGGGCGCCGGTCGGGGTCTGGGAGCAGATCGTCGAGGATGCGCGCGGCCTGGTCGTGCGCGGCCGGATCGAGGACTGGTCGGCCGAGGCGCGGTTCGCCGGGGCGTTGAGCCGAGCCGGGGCGCTGGATGGTCTGTCGATCGGATACCGCACGGCGCGGGCCCGGCGTCAGGGGCGGCTGCGGGTGCTGAGCGGGGTCGAGTTATGGGAGGTGTCGCTGGTGACGTTTCCGATGCTGCCGGGGGCGCGGTTCAGTTTGGCTTGAGGGCCTGGAAAGCGCCGCTGCGGTAGAGGGTTTCGGCGAGGGCGGCCATCTGGTCGCGGCCCTTCTTGCCGTGGAGATAGCGCAAGGCCCAGCCGGCGAGCACCAGGCCGAAGATCCAGCCGACGTGCAGCACCAGGTGGGCGAAAAGGACGAAGACGGCCGCCAGCGCATAGGCGCCGAGATAGACCAGGGCCAGCTGGCCGCCGCGCGAGGCCGTGGGGTTGGACAGGCCGGCGATTATCTCGGCCAGACCCGGTGAGGCGGCGGCGGACGGCAGGGCGTGATCCGAGGGCTTTGACGCCGGTTGGGGCGCGGGTCTGGATTGCTTTTGCGGCGTGGCCTGGGCGGCGGGTGCAGCGGCCGGTCGGGCGGGTTTTGGCCTGGGCGGGATCGGATCCGGCGTGCGCCGGGCGGGACGGAACAAGATCGAGCGGCCGGCTTCGTCGACGGTGAAGACCTCTTCGAAGGCGGTGGTCGAGAAGTCGATGGCGCGGGTGTCCTGGCCATAGCTCTGGCCATGCAGGGCCGTCAGCCGTCCTTGGCGCAGCTCGATCTGAAAGCCGACGGGGTCGGGCAGGCCGGCGACCATCGCATGGACCGTGCCGAACAGACCCGTGGCGTCCGGGTTGGCGACCGCGCGGTCCGCGTCGACGACGATCTGGGAATAGAGGCCGGCGCCGGTGTTGCGACGCAAGCCCGGCGAACTGGCGGCGACCTGGGCGCGCAGGTCCGGCACGCTGTCGCCCATCTGCCAAATCATGGCGTCCATGACGGCGCTTTCGAGGGACGTCAGGTGGGACATGGGCGCTAGGACGACTTGGATGCAGCGTTGCGACGCAGCATCAAAACCACGATGCCGACGATCAGGACGAGTATGGCGATCTGGGCCGCGCGGTAGGGCAGGCCGCTTTCGCCCTCAGCCTCGGCGCCGCGATGCAGGGCGGTCAGGACGATATCGGCAATCGTGTAGACGATGACCGGAAGGCCGATGGTCGCCGCCCATGGCCAGCGGGCCACACGTCGTGGCCCTGCTGAAAGCGTGCCGGGCGGGAAGAGCATCGCGAAAAGGATCAGCGCGGCTGCATGAAGCAGCGGGCTGTAGAGATCGGCTTCGACGAAGATCGGCGCGGGCATGACGCGAGCCTAGCGGTCGCCAGAAGCCGCCGCAATCACAGGTTTCGGGTGGTCGATGACGGCCGCTCGCGAAATGGGAAGGTCGCGCTGCGGCCGCCCCCTCCACCGCCTTCGGCGGTCCCCCT
>NZ_DLTK01000101.1:0-12024 GCF_002500885.1 Brevundimonas sp. UBA7838 | reverse complement strand
CGCATCGCAGGCGTCTGTGGGAGTTCAAGAGCCCCTCCACCGCTTCGCGGTCCCCCTCCCCACAAGTGGGGAGGAGACGGTCGTGCGAGCTTCTCGCGTTGCCCGATTCCGCGTGGGCGGGTAGAGCGTTCGGCTTCTCCCGCCCAGCCGAAGTTTCAGACCATGCACGACATCAGAGCCATTCGCGAGAACCCCCAGGTTTACGTGGCGGGCTGGTCGTCGCGCGGGGTGGACGAGGCCGACGGGCTGGTGGCGGACATCCTGCGGCTGGATGGCGAACTGCGTCACGCCCAGACGACGGGGCAGGACGCCCTGGCCAAGCGCAATGCGGCCTCCAAGCTGATCGGCGCTGCGATGGGGCGCAAGGACATGGCCGAGGCCGACCGGCTGAAGGCCGAGGTCGAGGCGATGAAAGGCGATATCGCGGCGGCGGCCGAGGTCGAGGCCCGCGTCGGCAAGGAGCTGCGCGACCTGCTGGCGGCGCAGAAGAACCTGGCGGCCGAGGATGTGCCGGACGGCGAGGACGAGGCGGGCAATGTCGAGGTCTCAACCTGGGGCGAGCCGCGTCGCACAGGTCCGGCCAAGGACCACGCCGACCTGGGCGAGGCCCTGGGGATGCTGGACTTCGAGGCGGCGGCGAAGATGTCGGGCGCCCGGTTCGCGGTGCTGAAGGGGCAACTGGCGCGGCTGGAACGGGCCGTGGGCCAGTTCATGCTCGATATGCAGACGGACCAGCACGGCTATCTGGAAGTGAACCCGCCGTATCTGGTGCGGGATGAGGCTATGTTCGGCACGGGGCAGTTGCCGAAGTTTGCCGATGACCTATTCAATGCCTCGAGTGTGATTGAAGAAGATGTTTGGCTGAAAGCTGCGCCTCAAGGCAGCAGCGACAATCTTGGCGTCGTGCAAGGGCAGCTGGAATTTATCCTCGAGCAGCTGAGAAATCGCACTCATCATTGGCTCATCCCCACCGCCGAAGTCTCCCTGACCAATCTGGTGCGCGAGACCATCCTGTCTGAGGACGACCTCACCACGCCGATACGGATGACGGCGTTGACGCCGTGCTTCAGGGCCGAGGCCGGGTCGGCGGGGCGCGATACGCGCGGGCTGATCCGGCAGCACCAATTCTCCAAGGTCGAGATGGTGTCGATCACACGGCCGGAAGACTCCGACGCCGAGCACGAGCGTATGACGGCCTGTGCGGAGGCGGTGCTGAAGGCGCTGGAGCTGCCGTTCCGGCGGATGCTGCTGTGCAAGGGCGACATGGGCTTTTCGGCGCAGAAGACCTTCGACCTGGAGGTCTGGCTGCCCAGCCAGGGAACCTATCGCGAGATCAGCAGCTGTTCGAACTGCGGAGACTTCCAGGCGCGGCGCATGGACGCGCGGTTCAAGCGCGCCGGCGAGAAGAAGACCGAGTTCGTCCATACGCTGAACGGCTCGGGGCTGGCGGTCGGCCGGACGCTGGTGGCGATCATGGAAAACTATCAGCAGGACGACGGGCAGATCGCCGTGCCGGCGGTGTTGCAGCCCTATATGGGCGGTCTGCAGTTCGTGGGCGGCTGATGCGTATTCTTCTGACCAACGACGACGGCATCGAGGCCGAAGGTCTGGAATGCCTCGAGCGGATCGCGCGCACGCTGAGCGACGACGTGTGGGTGTGCGCGCCCGCCGTCGAACAGTCGGGCAAGGGGCGGGGGATCACCCTGACCGAGCCGCTGCGGGTACTGAACCTGGGCGAGAAGCGGTTCGCGGTGACGGGCACGCCGACCGACTGCGTCGTGCTGGCGGTCAACGATCTGATGCCGGAGAAGCCTGATCTGGTGCTGTCGGGCGTCAATCGCGGGCACAATATCGGCGAGGACGTCAGCTATTCAGGCACAGTGGCGGGCGCCTTGCAGGGGATGGCGTTCGGCATCCGCTCCATCGCCCTGAGCCAGAGCCTGGAGCGGTTTCACGACGAGGTGGTGGCGCACTGGGAGACGGCGGAAGCCTTCGCCCCGGCGATCATCAGTCGCCTGCTGGACCAGAAATGGGCGAACGGGGTCGTGATGAACCTGAACTTCCCCAACCGGCCGCCCGAAGCCGTCGATCAAGTCGAGGTGACGACCCAGGGCTTCCGCAATGTGGGCGAGATGCACGCGGTGCGGCGCACCGACCTGCGCGGACGGGACTATTACTGGATGAGCTTCCGGGGTGAAAAGCAGGAGCATGCCGAGGGCACGGACCTGCGCGCGATCGAGGAGGGACGGATCTCGGTCACGCCGCTGCATATCGACCTGACGCACATGACCAGCGTGCATGACCTGAAGAAGGTGCTGGGCGGGGCCCCGCCGAAAAAGACGGATCGCGCCGCATGATCCTCCACCGCGCAGCGGGGGAGGGGGACCGCGAAGCGGCGGAGGGGGCAACCCCGGACACCGGTCTTTGGTTCGCCCCCTCCACCATCCTTCGGATGGTCCCCCTCCCCCGTGAAGAACGGGGGAGGATCTCTTGAACCTGCATGACGACCGGGCCGGGCGGCTGATCCTGTCGCTGCGGCAGCAGGGGGTCACGGACCCGCGCGTGCTGAAGGCGATGGAGAGCATCGACCGCGCGGTCTTCGTGCACGAGAAGTTTCTGGATCAGGCGTGGGAGGATCAGGCCCTGCCGATCGACTGCGCCCAAACGATCAGCCAGCCCTATATCGTCGGCCTGATGACCCAGGCGCTGGAGGTGCAGGCGCGCCACCGGGTGTTGGAAATCGGCACCGGCAGCGGGTATCAGTGCGCGGTGCTGAGCCGACTGGCGCGCTATGTCTATTCGGTGGAGCGGTATCGCAGCCTTCTGGTCGAGGCCGAAGCGCGACTGCGGGTGCTAAAGATCGAGAACGTCATCACCAAGCACGGCGACGGCGGCTTGGGTTGGGCCGAACAGGCGCCGTTCGACCGGATCATGGTCACGGCCGCGTCGCCGACCGAGCCGACCGAACTGCTGAAACAGCTGAAGCCGAACGGGGTGCTGGTCGCGCCTGTGGGACGCACGTCGGTGCAGATGCTGCATCGCTACGTCGGACAGGGCGACGGGTCGTTCCACCGCGAAAGTCTGACGGAAGTGCGTTTCGTGCCCCTGGTCGAGGGGACGGCGAAGGAGGGGTGACGGGTGAGTCGTGAATAGTGAGTGGTGACTAGGGAGCCAGAGGGCGACTGCTCACGAATCACCACTCACTAATCGCCCCTGGCTCTGCCCGTTAACCTTCGCGCCCCAATTCCGTGCGGTTTGCGGGGTTGGCTTATGGGGCGCGAGCGGGCACACCGGGCGGGCGAGTTTAACCACGAATGGGAGCAGCCGGTGGCGATGATTTCGGGCTGGATGAGAGCGGTTCTGGTCGCGGGGGCGGCGTTGAGCACGGCGGCCTGCATCAGCTATCCTTCGGAGCCGCGTTATTCGACGCATGCGAACCCGGCTCCAGTTTACGGTCCGGGGCAGGGCGCCTATCCGCAGCAGCCGGTCTATCCGAACGCCGGTCAGAATTCGAACCAGCCCTATCGGCCGGCCCCCTATGAATCGCCGCCGCCCGCGACCGCGCCGATCGGGCAGGTGGACGGCGGAGCCTTGCCGCCGACGGTCAACGTCGGTCCGAGCCAACCGACCTATCAGCCTCCGGCGTCGCAGCCGCCCGCCTACACGCCGTCCTATCCGTCATCGTCGGCCCCGGTGCGCCCGGGCGCGGCGTATGTGATCCAACCGGGCGACACGATCTCAGGCGTGGGACGCCGCTTCCAGACGCCGGTTCAGACGCTGATCGATCTGAACGGCCTGGGGCCACGCGGGGCGATCACGACGGGCCAGCGAATCATCCTGCCTGAAGCGGCGGTGGATACCGGCCGCGATCCTTACGCGACCGGCGCCTCGCCCGTCGGCGTGCTCGTGCCCAACAACGGCGCCGTGCCGCCGCCCCCGCCGCCGCCCTCGGGCAATGCGGCCCTGCCGGTCCAGACGCGACCTGTCGAACAGACAAACGCCGGCGCCGCTGCCGCTCAGCCGAACCTGCTGTGGCCAGTGCGCGGCGACATCGTGCGGCGTTTCGGCCCGGTCGGCATGGGCGAGCGGAACAACGGCATCAACATCGGCGCCTCGGCCGGCGCGACGGTCAGCGCCTCTGCGGCCGGGCGCGTGGCCTATGTCGGCAGCGATCTGGTAGGGCAGGGGCTGACGGTGCTGATCGTGCACGCCAACGGCTGGCGCACGGTCTATGGCCATCTGGGTTCGGCGACGGTCAAGGACGGCGACGACGTGCGCGCGGGCCAGCAGATCGGCACCGTGGGTCTGACGGCCGGCGACGGACGCCCCTCGATCCACTTCGAGACCCGTCAGATGCGCGGCGACGATCCGGTCGCCGTCGATCCTTTGACAGTGTTGCCCAGGTAGCGCTTTCGCCGCGTTGCAATCTGCGAGGCGCGGCCCTAGGTTCCGCGCCTCGTTTTAATGGGGGGCCGACGAGGGCTACCCTTCTATGTTCGGAGACGACCCATGGGCGCTGAAGGCGGCTTGACGGCGCAGTTGATCGGGTTTGCGCCCATCATCGGTATTTTCATCCTGTTCTACTTCCTGCTGATCCGTCCGCAGCAGAAGCGCGCCAAGGAACACGCGACCGCCATCGCCGCCGTCAAGCGTGGCGACACCGTCGTCCTGGGCAGCGGCATGATCGGCAAGGTCACCCGCGTCGAAGAGGCCGAGGTCAACGTCGAGATCGCCCCCAGCGTCAACGTGCGCGTGGTCAAGGCCATGATCGCCGAGGTGCGCAACCGCACCGCCATCGCCGCCAACGATTCCAAGGCCTGATACGCTCGCGTATCCGCCGATACCTGGACCGCCCTCATGATTCAGCTGTCGCGCTGGAAAGTCATTCTCGTCGTCGTCGCGGCCGTTCTCGGCTGTCTGCTGGCGTTCCCGAACCTGTTGTCGGATCAGCAGCGCGAAGCGCTGCCCGGCTTCATGCCCAAGAACAAGCTGAACCTGGGGCTGGACCTTCAGGGCGGTTCGTATCTGTTGCTGGAAGTCGATGTGCCGGCGATGCGCGAAAAGCGGGTCACCAACCTGATCGAGGACGTTCGGGTCACGCTGAACGGTGCGGGCGTCGCCACCAACGGCTTCCAGCGTGAAGCCGGCGGCGTGGTCGTCACCCTGGCCAATCCGGCCCAGGGCGATGCCGCGTTCAAGGCGCTGCAACAGCTGGGTGGTCAGGTCGGACCGGGCGGCCAGGCGGAACGCACCGCGACGCGCCTGGGCGATAACCGCATCCGCTTCGCCTATACCGACGCCGCGCTGAACGGCATGGGCGCGACGGCCGTGGACCAGTCGATCGAGGTCGTGCGCCGCCGGATCGACAGCCTGGGCACGCGCGAACCCTCCATCACCCGCCAGGGCGCCGACCGGATCGTGGTCCAGGCGCCGGGCGAGAGCGATCCGAGCAAGCTGGAAGAAGTCATCGGCCAGACGGCGCAGCTGACCTTCCAGATGGTCGATGTCGAGAACTCGGTTCAGGACGCCCTGGCCGGCCGTGTGCCGCCCGACTCCGAACTGCTGCAAGGCGAGGACGGCACGCCCTATCTGGTCAAGAAGCGCGTGCTGGTGTCGGGCGAGAACCTGACCCGCGCCGGCGTCGGTTCGGACCAGAGCGGCCGCCCGGCCATCGACTTCCGCTTCGACGGCGCCGGCGCCCGCCGGTTCGGCGAAGCCACCGCCGCCAATCTGCAGAAGCCCTTCGCCATCATCCTGGACGGCAAGGTCATTTCGGCCCCGACGATCCAGAGCGCGATTACCTCGGGCTCGGGTCAGATCACAGGCAACTTCTCGATCCAAGAAGCGGCGACGCTGGTGAACCTGCTGAACGGGGGCGCCCTGCCGGCGCCGCTGAACGTCGAGGAGCGCCGCACCGTGACGGCTGAACTGGGTGCGGACGCGGTCGCCGCAGGCGCCCTGTCGACCGCCGTCGGCTTCGCCATCATCGTACTGTTCATGATCCTGGCCTATGGCCTGCTGTTCGGCGGCGTTTCGGTGGTCGGCCTGGTGCTGAACGGCGTGCTGATCGTGGCGGCCATGTCGTTGACCCAGGCGACGCTGACCTTGCCAGGCATTGCCGGTCTGATCCTGACCTTCGCGGTCGCGGTGGACGCCAACGTGCTGATCTATGAGCGTATGCGTGACGAGGCCCGGGCGGGCCGCAGCGTCATCGCCTCTATGGACGCCGGCTTCAACAAGGCCATGGGCACCATCATCGACGCCAACCTGACCACTCTGGTCGCGGCGGGCATCATGTTCGTGTTCGGCGAAGGCCCTGTTCGCGGGTTCGCCTGGACCCTGACCATCGGTGTGTTCACCTCGGTCTTCTCGTCGGTCCTGGTCGCCCAGGTCCTGCTCGGCTACTGGCTCAAGACGGCCAAGCCCAAAAAACTGCCGATCGCGGAGTGATGGCGATGCGTGGATGGCCCCTCATCAAACTGCTGCCGCAGAAGACGAACTTCCACTTCGTCAAATATGCGCGGTTCGCCGGCGTTCTGTCGGTGATCCTGTGCGTCGCGGCGATCGTCTCCTGCTTCTATCCCGGCCTGAACATGGGCATCGACTTCCGGGGCGGCGCCTCGATGGAAGTGTCCAAACCGGCGGGTCAGACGATCGAGTTGGATCGAGTCCGCGAGGCCGTGAACGGCCTGAACCTAGGCGACGTCCAGGTTCAGGGCATCGCGCGCCGCGACACCAATGTCGATGACGGCTCGACCGCCATTCTACGTTTCCAGGTGCCGGAAGGCCGCGATCAGACCCAGGTGGTCAATCAGGTCGAGGGCGCCATCAGCGGCGCGGTCGGTCAGGTCAACTATTCGGGCGTCAGCGTCGTCGGCTCCAAGGTGTCGGGCGAGTTGTTCACCTCCGGCCTCTTGGCTCTGGGCGTCGCGATCGGCCTGATGTTCCTCTACATCTGGTTCCGGTTCGAACCGCAGTTCGGGTTCGGCGCCGTGGTCGGTCTGCTGCACGACGTGATCCTGACGTTCGGGCTGATCGTGCTGTTCAAGCTGGAGTTCAGCCTAAACATGGTCGCCGCCGTCCTGACCGTCATCGGATATTCGATGAACGACACCGTCGTCGTGTTCGACCGCCTTCGCGAGAACCTGCGCAAGTACAAGACCATGCCGCTGCGCGACGTGATCGACCTGTCGCTGAACGAGACCCTGTCGCGTACCATCATCACCGGCGTGACCGCCGTCATGGTGCTGGCGGCTCTGGCCATCTTCGGCGGCGAGGCCCTGTTCGGCTTCTCCATCGCACTGATGTTCGGCATCATCATCGGCACCTATTCGTCGATCTATGTCGGCGCGCCGATCATCCTTCTGTGGGGCGTCAAGCGCGGCGCCCTGGCTGACGAAGCCAAGCCTGTGAAGCTGGGCATGGCCAGCCGGCCATAGGTCGAGCGCCATCTTCGAAAGTTGGGCCGTCCCGGCATCGCCGGGGCGGCCCTTTTCCTTGGACGGCGTCCGTGCAAGGCTGAGCCTATGAAAGCGCTCGTCTATACCGCCGTTGCCCTCACCCTGACCGGCGGAATTTCCGCCTGCACCGACAGCAAGCGGGCGCGCAACGACGCCACCTGGGGCGACAAGCCGGCGGACATCACCTGCTGGACCTATGGAGTGGAGAACTTCAAGGGACGCTCGACTGGCAAGGTCGAATATGACGACGGCGGCCGGATCTCGTTCGTCGATGCGTCGAACAACCGCTACACCACCATCGATGGCGATTGCCGCGTGGTCTATATGCAGCCCAGCAAGTAGGGCCGGATGGCGGGCGGAGGCCTGAACCTCCGCCCCGGGTCGATCAGCGCAGCGAAGCCGTAAAGCGCTGGATGCGGGTGCAGGCTTCTTCCAGCACGGCGTCCGAGGTGGCGTAGCTGATGCGGAAATAGGGGCTGAGGCCGAAGGCCTCGCCCTGGACAACGGCGACGCCCTCGGCGTTCAGCAGTTCGGCGGCAAAGGTGGAATCGCCGTCGATGGCGACACCTGTCTCCGTCGTCTTGCCGATCAGTCCAGCGATTGACGGATAGACGTAGAAGGCGCCCTCGGGCGTGGCGCAGGTGATGCCGGCCGCCTGGTTGAGCATCGACACGACGAGATCGCGGCGCTTTTCGAAAGCGGCCTTGCGCTCAGGGATGAAGTCCTGCGGGCCGTTCAGCGCCTCGACGGCCGCCCACTGGCTGATGCTGGATGGGTTGGACGTGGTCTGGCTGGCCACCTTGCGCATCAGGTCGATCAGAGGCTTGGGCCCGCCGGCGTAGCCGATGCGCCAGCCGGTCATGGCATAGGCCTTAGACACGCCATTGACCGTCAAGGTGCGGTCGATCAGGTCCGGGGCCACCTGGGCGATGGTGGTGTATTCGAAGTCGCCATAGACGAGGTGCTCGTACATGTCGTCGGTCAGCACCCAGACGTGCGGGTGGCGACGCAGGACCTCGGCCAGGGCTTCCAATTCGGCGCGGGTGTAGGCTGCGCCGGTGGGGTTCGACGGGCTGTTGAGGATCAGCCAGCGGGTGCGGGGCGTGATCGCGGCCTCCAGCACGGCCGGCAGCAGCTTGAAGCCGTCCTTCTCCTCGCCAACCACGGTCACGGGCTCGCCGCCGGCCAGCAGCACCATATCAGGATAGCTGACCCAATAGGGGGCGGGCACGATGACTTCGTCGCCGGGGTTCAGCGTGGCGACCAGGGCGTTGAAGATGACGGGCTTGCCGCCCGGCGCGACGTGGACGTTGGCGGCCGTGTAGTCGAGATCGTTCTCGCGCTTGAACTTGGCGACGATGGCCGCCTTCAACTCGGGCATGCCGTCGGCATCGGTGTATTTGGTCTCGCCGCGGTTGATCGCGTCGATGGCGGCCTGTTTGATGTTTTCGGGCGTATCAAAGTCCGGCTCGCCGGCGCCCAGGCCGATCACGTCGCGGCCTTCGGCTTTAAGCTTCCGGGCCTGCGCGGTGACGGCGATGGTGGCCGAGGGCTTGACGCGGGCGAGGGCGGAAGATTGCAGGCTGGACATGAACTATCCCGTGGTTTTGGAAGTTTTTGCCGGGGGAGGCGGGGTTGTGTACGCGGCGTCGCCCCTCGGGACAATGCGCTGATGCTCGCTAATGCAGAGATGGGATGATAAGCGGCGGCTCTGATGCGCTGGATCATCGATTTTCTGTCGAACATGGAGGCGCGTCGCTGGCGCGCCGTGCTGGCGACGGCCCTGCTGCTGGGCGCGATGATCGCCCTGTTCGCTGTGGGCAAGAGCCAGTTGGGGCTGGAGGCCGAAGGGCGGCTGGAAGACTGGCTGGCCGGATTCCGTCAGGGGCCCTGGGGGCTGGTGGCCGCCATCGCGGTGTTCACGATTTCGGCCTTCTTCGGCGCGCCGCAATTTATCCTGATCGCTGCCTGCGTCGTGGCGTTCGGGCCGTGGTTCGGCTTCCTCTACAGCTGGATCGCGACGGTCGTGTCGGCGGGCGTGACCTACTGGCTGGGACGCGGACCCACGGCGCGGCTGCTGGCGCGGCACGGCGGCAAGACGGTCGGACGGCTGACGCGGTTCGTCGGCAAGAATGCCTTCTACGCCAGCTTCATGATCCGCAACGTACCGTCGGCGCCGTTCATCGTCGTGAACATGGCGTTCGGGGCGGCGAGGGCGTCGTTCCCGGGCTTTCTGGCGGGGTGCGCGCTGGGCGTATTGCCGAAGACCGCGCTGGTCGCCTTCTTCGGCGGATCCTTCATGACGGCGGTCAGCGGTGACGGCATCTGGACCTCGGCCATACTGGCTGGCGTGGCGCTGGTTTGGCTGGCGCTGATGCTGATGGTGCGTGAACTGGTGAAGCGGCGGGAGATCGCGCGCGGCGAATGAGGGGATTTGCTTAGCCTGCTATTTAGATTCCGTTCATCCAGAGGTTGCATGGTGTTGCTTTGGAGGCGTCGCCATGGATGTCCATATTCTGAAGACGCAGCACGGCCGGATCATTCGACTGGCCAGCGCCCTGGGCGGGACCGCCGCCATTATGAAAACGTCGGACGATGCGATGTGCGCCCGTGAGCTGATGCGTGCGCTGAATACGGCTCTGACCGAGCATCTCGCGATCGAGGATGGCGAACTTTATCCCATACTGATGCGGTCCCAAGATCATTCGGTTCGCGACCTCGCGCAGCGCTATGTTGAGGACATGGGGGCTCTGAGCGGCGTTTGGGCGCACTATTTCGAAGAGTGGTCACAGGCCCGCATTCTGAGGGATCGGGAGCGTTTCGCCTCTGTAACCAAGGGGTTGATCGGCGCCTTGGCGCATCGGGTCGCCCGCGAGGAGGACACGCTGTATCCCACGAAGGAGGCGGCGGACGCCCTGGCCGTCGTTCCGAAGCGCGACGGCAGGCCGACATCCTGAAGCCGGCGTCCACAGGCGTCGCGCCTCGATAGCCCTCTGCATATGACGACACTGTCATCGGGGCTTGTATTCCCGGTTTCATCCGGGCAAACCCGCCAATAGTAGGCGTGGCGAAGACGATCAGGAACTGTCCGGCGTGGGGATGTCAGGGCAGTTGGGGCGTCGCCAGGTCGACTGAGACATCTAGACGCCCTGCCAGCTAACAACGGTATCGATTCCCATGAGCTTCTCCCTTTTCGGCGCGATCTCCAACGACATCGCGATGGACCTGGGCACCGCCAACACCCTGATCTACATGAAGGGCAAGGGCATCGTCCTGAACGAGCCGTCGGTCGTGGCGCTGAGAAACGTCGGCGGGCGCAAAGTCGTTCACGCCGTGGGGATCGAGGCCAAGCAGATGCTGGGCCGCACGCCGGGCCACATGGAGGCGATCCGCCCCATGCGCGACGGCGTCATCGCCGACTTCGAAGTCGCCGAAGAGATGATCAAGCACTTCATCCGCAAGGTTCATAACCGCAAGGGCTTCGTGAACCCCAAGATCATCGTCTGCGTGCCCTCGGGCGCCACGGCGGTCGAGCGTCGTGCGATCAATGACAGCTGCCTGAACGCCTCGGCGCGTCGCGTGGGCCTCATCGACGAGCCCATGGCCGCCGCGATCGGCGCCGGCTTGCCGATCCACGAGCCGACCGGCTCGATGGTCGTCGACATCGGCGGCGGCACGACGGAAGTCGCCGTCCTGTCGCTGTCGGGCATCGTCTATTCGCGTTCGGTCCGCGTCGGCGGCGACAAGATGGACGACAGCATCATCAGCTACATGCGCCGCAACCATAACCTGCTGATCGGCGAAACGACCGCCGAACGCATCAAGAAGGACATCGGCACCGCCCGCATCCCGGCCGACGGCGAAGGCCTGTCGATCGAGGTCAAGGGCCGCGACCTGATGCAGGGCGTGCCGCGCGAGGTGCGTATCTCGGAGCGTCAGGCGGCGGAAGCCCTGGCCGAGCCGGTCACCCAGATCATCGAGGCCGTGAAGGTCGCGCTGGAAGCCACCCCGCCTGAACTGGCCGCCGACATCGCCGACAAGGGCATCATGCTGACGGGCGGCGGCGCCCTGCTGCGCGGTCTGGACGTCGAGATCCGCGATCACACCGGCCTGCCGGTCTCGGTCGCCGATGATCCGCTGTCGTGCGTAGCCATCGGCTGTGGCCGCGTGCTGGAGCACCCGCGCTGGATGAAGGGCGTGCTCGACTCCGCGCTCTGATCCGTCCGTTGCGGCCAGGTGAAAGCTTGGCTGCAAATCCTTGTCAGGCCTGCGTGATCACGGTTCCATTCCGGCCTTGATTTTGCGATAGGCAGGCTCAGCGGCAGGGGGCGTCCTGCCGATTCCAACCCCTTTGAGTGGAAGGTCGCCCGTGGCGTTTCGCGACGGCCCTTTTGAAAACATCAAGGTGCCGCTGGCGTGGACCGCCGCGGTCGTCGTCGTCGTGGCCGTCATCGGCGCGGTCGTCCTGTTGCTGGGCGATCGGACCACGTCCGAGGGCGGCTCGACCATGGGCGCGGCGCGCGGCGGTTTCGAAGCGGCGGCCGGGCCAGTGGGCGGGGTCTTG
>NZ_DLTK01000015.1:0-10399 GCF_002500885.1 Brevundimonas sp. UBA7838 | reverse complement strand
CGGAGGTGGGCCCGCCGCCGCAGCGACGGCTCCGGACGTCGGCGCGGCCGCTTCTCCGCTGTAGCCGAGGTTGCGCAGTTGCTGCAGGACCGCCTCGTCGGCGAGGTCTCCGCCATGCCGGATCTTGAGCACGCCGGTCTGCACCGCCACCGAGACGTCCTCGACGCCCGGCAGCCTGCGGATCGCCGTGTCGATCTTGCGGCCGCAGCTGGCGCAATCCATCCCGGTGACCCGGTATCGGCTTTCGAGAGTTTGCGCCGTCATGTCTGTTCCTTGTGATCTCTATAGGGCAAGGCTACCTCCTCCAGCGACTGTAGATGCAAGCTAAAAAATGAGCGCGCCGTTCGGTTGGAGTGGAGGGCGCCGTCCGACGAACCCCGGAGGCGAGCCCAGCCCCTTGATGACCTCGCCTTGTCCGCATGACCGGGAGACCGCGCCGCCGACGGCCGCACAGGTGGAACGCGCCCTGGACGCAGCCGCCGCCAGCGTCGCCGCCGCCGGGGACAGGCTGACGCGCCCCCGGCGCAGGGTGCTGGAGCTCCTGCTCGTCGCGGGCGCTCCGGCCAAGGCCTATGATCTCGTGGCGACGTATCACCGGGAGGCCCGCGTCGCGAAGCCGGCTACGGTCTATCGGGCGCTGCAGTTCCTCGAGACCCGCGGTCTGGTTCATCGTCTTTCCAGCCTTAAGGCCTATGTGGCCTGCGATCCCAAACGCCTCGGTTCGCCAGCGGTTTTTCTTCTGTGCGACTGTTGCGGCTCCTGTCGCCAGATTCCTTCGCCCGGCATGGCGTCGCTGGACGCGGCCGCGACAGCGGCGGGCTACGAGATCGAACGGATCACGCTCGAAGGCCAGGGTCTGTGTTCGGCCTGCCGCCCGCCGCGCCCCGGCGCGGCCCGGGATCCGGCCCTCCAGACAGAGCCGGAGGCGGCCGCGGGGTCCGGGCCCGCAAGCACTGAGCCGCGCCCTTGATCAAGCCCGCGGCGGGTCGATGACGGCCTGGCCCGGGCGCCCGGGCGCAGGGAGGCCGGGGCCCGCGCCCAGTTCCATGGCCCGTTCCGTGGCGTCGGCCGACCTTCGGGTCGACCCCGCCCGTCGGGACGGATTCAGCCAGGTCTGGACGGGACGGTCGAAGCCGTAGCGGAACACCGCCGCCGCCACGAAGGCGCCCGCAAAGCCGATCGACCACAGCGCCCAGCGGATGTTGGACGACAGGGCGTCCTGCCCCAGGGCGTCGAGCAGACCGAACCAGACGATGCGGCTCACCTCATTGGTCAGGAACATCGAGAACGACATCAGGGCGAGGTGTTCGACCAGGCGCGACGGCTTGAGGACCGGTACGGCGCCGGCGGCCCAGATGATCACGGTCATCAGACCCAGGGACAGCAGGCTGAAGACGCCGAAGGCCTGCAGCCCTACGAGCGCGACGACGGCGGCGAGGCCGATCGCTCCCGCCCGGCGCGGCGCGACATAGACCCGCGCGCCGTAGAAGGCCGCCGCGACTCCGAGCAGGAAGAGCGGCAGGGCGCGCAGGATGCCGTAACGCATCGGCAAGCGGTAGATCGGGTCCCCGAGCCACAGCATGGCCGCGACGTCGGCGGCGACGACGAGGAGCGTCGCGCCGATCACCACTGCGACAGGCGGCCCACGCCACAGGGCGCGGCAGATCCACGGCAGCAGGAGGTAGCAGCCGATCAGGGCCGAGAGGGTCCAGGTCGGGGCGTTCCACCCCTGCCCGCCCGGCACGCCGTAAGCCTGGATCAGCAGGACCTGGGCCGGCAGCTGCGACCAGTCGAACCAGCGCGGATTGCTGGGCGCGATCCCGGCCAAGGCGGCTCCGCCGACGAGTAGCACCAGGACGAGGCTGGCCGCCAGGTGGGCGGGAATGACCCGCAGCAGGCGCTGGCGCGCATAGGCGCGCAGCGAGGCCTGTCCGGACGCGAGGCGATCCCCGTAGATGCGGGCCAGGACATAACCGGAGTCGATGATGAAGAAGTCAGTCAGCAGATAGCCGCGGTCGAACACCGGATGCAGATGCGGCAACGGCACCGGCGAGGCCTCGCGGAAATGGTAGAGGATGATCAGCGCCCCTACGATAAAACGCAGCGCGTCCAGCCAGCCGCCGCGCGCGATCCGGACGGGGCGAGGCGATGGCTCGGTCAGCGCGGCTTCGGGCATTCAGTCAGCCTTCCGTGGCGCAGACTTGGCGGCGGCGCTGCGGTGCTCATGTGGACGCAGGACGATCTGGTCTCGCGAAGCGTAGAGGACGGCCGTTCCCAAAACCCAAACGACGACCAAGCCTCCGACGACCATCAGTCCGGGCCTATCGCGGGGTCCAAACACAAACGAGCAGCCGATCACGCCGCCCAGAATGGCCCCGTAACCAAAATGCAGCGGCACCTTGTGTGCGCCCAGCAGCAGAAGGGCCATGCAGAAGACCAGGCCTCCTGCGAACAGGCTGACCCCGATGGCGACGAGCGTATCGAGCACGGGCCGTGGCTTCAGCGGGCGCGCCTGGAGCCGCCGCCTACCTCGTTGGCGATAGCGGCCTTCCCGCCAACGAATGCTCCGGCCGCGCACGGTGAAGCGTTTGCCGGCCATGCGTCAGGGCCTTGCGTTGGGCGCGGGCGTGTCCTCATGGCGCGCAAGAAGGATTCTCATCCGGACAATTTCGGATTCCTGGGCCGCAATGATCTCATCGGCCAGATTACGCACGTCGCGGGCTTCGCCATGCTCGACGGCGACCTTGGCCATTGCGAGCGCACCCTCGTGGTGGGCGATCATTCCGCGCAGGAAGTCGATGTCGGCGTCGCCCGTGTAGTTGATGCTCATGGCCTGGTGCATCTTCGCGCTGGCCTCGCGATAGGCGCGAGTCGATGGGCTGTCCGTGGTCTCGCCAGCGTGGCTTGCCTCGGTGTCGCTCGGGCGAGAGTCAGCCGCCGACGGCGCCGCAGGGACCTCGCGGGTTTGCCGCGAGATCATCCCGAAGGCGAAGACCGACAGGGCGAGAAAGACGGCGATGACGGAAATCCATCCGAAACGCTTCATGACGATGTCCTCGAGAGAGCCGGCGGGGCCACGGGGGCGGCCGGGATTGCACTGGGAAGGATGGGCGCCGTTCGGTCGCGGTAGCCGAGCAGGCGCAGAGCGTTGAACACCACCAGCAGGGTCGACCCCTCGTGGAGCGCCACGGCAGGGCCGATGCCAAGGCCGAGGATCGTCGCCGGCACAAGGAAGGCGACGATTCCGAGACTGACGTAGAGATTCTGGAGAATGATGCGCCGCGTCTGTCGGCTGAGACCGACGGTGAAGGGCAGCTGCGACAGGTCGTCGGACATCAAGGCGACGTCGGCGGTCTCAAGCGCAACATCGGAGCCAGCCGCGCCCATCGCGATACCGACGGTCGCCGTGGCCATGGCCGGGGCGTCGTTCACCCCGTCGCCGACCATGGCAATCTTGCCGTCAGCGCGAAGGCGTTTGATGGCGTCGACCTTGTCCTCGGGCATGAGGTCGCCCCAAGCCTCTGTCAGGCCGACCTGTCCGGCGATCGCCTGTGCGGCCTTCTGGTGATCGCCCGAGATCATGATCATTCGCCCGATGCCGAGGGCGCGAAGAGCGGTCAGCGTCGGCCGCGCTGCTGGGCGAGGCGTATCAAGAAGCCCAATGACACCGAGATCGCGCGTGCCGCGTCGCACCACCATCAGGGTTCGCCCCTGCAGTCGCAACTGAGCGACGACAGAGGTTGTTTCGTCGCCGAGCGGCGCTACGCCGTCGACGCCGAACATCTCCGGCTTCCCTATCCAGATCGTCTCGCCGTGCAGCTGGGCGGTCACGCCCTTGCCCGTCAGGCTCTTGAGGTCGATCGCGGCCGGGATGATCGTATCGCGCAAGCGTGCGCCACCGTCGCGCGCGATGGCCTCCGCCAACGGGTGGTCGCTGAGCCGTTCGACCGCCACAGCGACCGCCAGAAGATCGCCCTCCTTCGTCCCGCGCACCGTCATGACGTCGGTGATCCGCGGCCGTCCCTCGGTCAGGGTGCCGGTCTTGTCGAAGGCGATGGCGTTGAGCGAGCCGAGGTTCTCCAACGGCGCGCCGCCCTTGATCAGGACACCGGCGCGCGCCGCACGGGCGACGCCCGAGAGGACGGCGCTCGGGGTGGCGATGGCGAGCGCGCAAGGACTCGCGGCGACCAGCACGGCCATGGCGCGATAGAAGCTGTCGCGGAACGGCTCATCGACGACGACCCAGGCGAACAGCAGGACAAAGGCGAGCGCTAGCACCACAGGCACGAAGATGCGTTCGAACCTGTCCGTGAAGCGCTGGGTCGGCGACTTCTGCGTCTCGGCCTCACTCACCATCCGAACCACCTTGGCCAGGGTGGTGTCGCTCGATGTGCGGGTCGTCTCAATCTCGATGGCGCCTGAGCCATTGATGGTGCCCGCGAAGACGAGAGACGGCGATCCGACCTGGGCCGGTCTCGCCCGCGCCGCCTCGGGATCCGCGACGGGCTGCTTGTCGACAGGCATGCTTTCGCCGGTCACGGGGGCTTGGTTGATGCTTGTGGTGCCGACCACGACAAAGCCATCAGCGGGCAGTCGTTCGTTTGGACGCACCACCACGGTGTCGCCGACGACCAAATCTTCGACAGGCAATTCGACGACCTGCCCGTCGCGTCGCACATGGGCTGTCCGGGGGGCAAGCTCGGCCAGGGCCTCGATCGCGCGTTTGGCGCGGCCCATGGCGTAGTGTTCGAGCGCGTGGCCGATGCTGAACAGAAACAGCAGGAGAGCGCCTTCGGCCCAGGCCCCGAGCGCCGCCGCACCTGCGGCTGCGACGAGCATCAAGGTATCGATCTCGAAGCGCTTCTGGCGGAGGTTCTCGAACGCTTCTCGCACCGTAAAAAAGCCGCCGAAGATGTAGGCGATCAGGAAGAGGGCGAGGGGAATCCAAGCGGGAAGGCCCGTTGCGAGTTTCTCGAGGGCGAATCCAAGGCCCAGAGCAAGGCCACTTGTCAGGGCGAAGATCAGCTCCGTATTGGAGCCTAGAACGCCACCGTGATCGTGCTCCTCGGACTTGGTGTGGAGATGGTCCGGCAGTGTTGTGCTGGTCATAAATAGGGTCCCGTTGCGGGTTGGGAATCGCGGCTGCTTGCGGCGACCGCCGCGATCGAGGGGGCGGGATAGCGACACGGGCGAAGGCGCGCCGGGCCAGCGGGTTCCAGCGCGATCCGCTCGCAGGTGGTCATCCCGGTTCTCCCGACCTCAGGGCACGGGCACGACGGCATTAAAGCCCCCGAGCCGCTGGAGCTGCTCAATCGCTTCGAAAAGCGGAAGCGCTAGGAGAAAGACGAAGCCGTCGCGCACCGTGCGGACGAAGAATACCGGCCGGATCATGATTTCCGCCTCGTCGCGCCATAGGGAGAGCTTGGGCAGGAACCGAGGGGTGCGCTCACGGTAAGCTTGGTAGTCGTGTCCAAAGGCGTCGGAGAGGAAGCGTTCTTCGCGGCCGACCACGATGCGAAACACCACCCAGCAGGCTAATCCGAAGACCAAACCGACGCTAAGGCTGCCGGACTGGGCGCCGATGCCAAACGCGCCGATGAAGCTGAAGACGTACAGCGGATTGCGGCTGACCGAATACGGTCCTGCGGATATGATCTCCTGTTTCTTGCGGCCACCGATGTAAAGGGAACACCAAGCCCGACCGATGATGCAAACCATGATGGCGATCAGGCCCAGATGCTCGACAGGATGTTCGAGCAAGGGCCAGGATGTGACGAGCGCCGCGCAGACGACAAGAAGCAGGCCCCCGACGAGAATGCCCGCCTTGCGCCATCGTTGAACGGATTGGATATCGACCGCTGATCGACAGGCGTCATCAGGGGGCGAGGAGCCGGACAAAGCGGGGCTTGCGGGCTTGGAGACGCTGTCGGAGGGCTCGAGCGGCATCATTGCCCCTCCCCCTCAGCCGGACGATCCTTAGCCGCATCGCGCAGGATATCCACGCCGCCCTTCAACGCGATGGCGGCCACGAGGACGCCGACGACGAGGTCCGGCCACGCCTGGCCGAGCCAGAGCACCAGGGCCCCGGCGACGAGGATTCCCCCGTTGGAGGCGAAGTCGTTAAAGCTGAACGTCTCGGCAGCCTTCATGTTGACGTCGCCGCTGTGCTGACGGCGGATCAACTGCAGGCAGATCAGGTTGATGATCGCTGCGACGACCGAGAGTCCCATCATGGTCGGGCCGATCGGTTCGGTCCCGATGAGGAATCGACGACCCGCGTCCAGAAGGACGCCAGCGCCGAAGATAAGGAGCATGACGCCCGAGAGGCGCGCCGCCCCCCGCTTCCACGAACCAGGCCGACCGATCGCGAGAAAGCTGATCAGATAGACAGCAGCGTCCGAGGCGTTGTCCACTGCATTGGCCAGCAGAGCGCTGGAATCGGCGGACAAGCCGCCGATCCCGAGCGCTAATGCCAGGCCCGCGTTGAGCGCGAGAACCGTCAGCAACGTGCGTCGCTGCTGACGGTCATCCTGAGTGCGAGCAATCAATCCTCAACCCCCTCGTCCTTGCGATGACGCACCGCCTTGGCCGCGAAGGTCGGCAGGACCAGCAGGGTCAGGGCCGTCGCGGTCAGAAGGCCGCCGATGACGACCGTCGCCAGAGGCTTCTGAACCTCGGCCCCCGCGCCGTGGGCGAGCGCCATCGGGATGAAGCCGACAATGGCGACCAAGGCTGTCGTCAACACCGCACGCAATCGGCTGGACGCCCCTTCGATCGCCGCGTCCCGGGGCGCGAGCCCCGCCTGCAATCGCTCGCGAATGGCCTGCATCAAAACAAGTCCGTTCAGGGTCGCCACACCCGAGACGGCGATGAAGCCAACGGCCGCAGACACCGAGAACGGCATCCCTCGCATGAGAAGCGCCAAGGCGCCGCCGATCAAGGCCAAGGGCACGCAGGCGAAGACCAGCCCAGCCTCGGAGAACGACCCCAGAGCCATAAACAGCAGCACACCGATCAGGACGAAGACGATCGGAATAACCAGGCCCAGCCGTTGTTCGGCCCGTTTGAGGTTCTCGAACTGACCGCCCCAGGTCAGGCGGACGCCCGGCGGGAGCTGGATTTGGTCCACCTTGGTTTGTGCGTCGGTGACGAAGCCGCCCAGATCCCGGCCGCGAACGTTGGCCTGGACCACCATCCGTCGGCTACCGTCGTTGCGGCTGATCTGGTTCGGCCCCTCGGCGCTTTGGATACGGGCTACCGAAGACAGCGGCACGGTTACGCCTGTCGAAGAGACGATCGGCAGGGCCGCGAGCGCCGCCGGATCGTTGCGCGCATCGTCCGGAAGACGGACGACGACGTCGAAGCGACGGTCGCCCTCGAAAATCCGGCCGGCCTCCGCGCCGCCGATGGCGGCCGAGACCGCTTCAGAAACGTCGGCTGCGGACAGGCCGTAGCTGGCCGCCGCGAACCGATCGACGCTGACCGTGAGCGTCGGCAAGCCCGACGCTTGTTCGACGCGAACGTCGGCGGAGCCGGTGGTCTGCCGCAGTACGCCGGCCACCTCATCAGCGACCCGCTGCATGGTGTCGAAGTCATCGCCGTAGACCATGACCGCGAGGTCGGTCCGGACCCCGGAAATGAGTTCGTTGAAGCGGAGCTCGATGGGTTGGCTGAACTCGAAATTATTCCCGATCTGTTGGTTGGCGAGCTCTTCGAACCGCTCGAGCAAGGCTTCCTTCTCGAGACCTGAATCCGGCCAGTCCTTGCGGTCCTTCAGAACGATGACGCTGTCCGAAATGTTGGGCGGCATCGGGTCGACGGCAGCCTCGGCGGTGCCGGTCCTGGAGAACATGGTCTCGACTTCCGGCTGGGCGGTGATGACCCGTTCCAACGCCATCTGCATGGCGAGGGACTGTTCCAGCGACGCCGAGGGAACACGCAGCGCCTGCATGGCGATGTCGCCCTCGTCCAGAGTGGGGATGAACTCCCGTCCCAGGGACGAGAAGGCCAGACCACCGACAACAACCGCGCCGAGTGCCGAGATCAGCACGATCTTAGGACGATCGACGGCGGCGCGGATGGCCGGCTGGATCCAACGCCGCGCGTGGCGGAGCAGGAAGGTCTCATGTTCGTGGGCTTGGCCGTGTTCGTCGGTCTCGACCTTCTTGGGGTCCCGCACCAGCAGGGCCGTCATGGCCGGAACGAAGGTGAAGGAGAAGATGAAGGCGCCGACGAGCGCCAGCATGACCGTTGCGCCCATGGGGACGAACGTCTTGCCCTCGACGCCCTCGAGCATCAGCAAGGGGGTGAAGACGAGCAGGATAATCAGCTGACCGAAGGCGGCTGGCTTGACCATCTTGCGAGCTGCGGCCACGGCGACATCAAGGCGTTCCCGACGGGTCAGAGCCCGTCCCAGATCGATCCGCCGCTGCGACAGCATCAACAAGGTGCTTTCAACGACGATGACCGCCCCATCGACCAGAAGGCCGAAGTCCAGCGCGCCCAAGCTCATCAGGTTTCCACTGATGCCAAACCTATTCATGCCGATGACGGCGAACAGGAAGCTGATCGGGATCATCAAGGCCGTGATGCTGGCCGCACGAATGTTTCCGAGCAGCAGGAACAGCACGACGATGACCAGAAGGGCGCCCTCGGTGAGGTTGCGGGCCACGGTCGAGATGGTCGAGTTGACCAGGGCGCTACGGTCAAGGACCGTCACCGCCTCGATCCCTGCGGGCAGAGTCTTGCGAACCTCATCGAGTCGCTCCCCGGCCGCCTGGGCCACGGTGCGGCTGTTGCCGCCCGCGATCATCAGCGCCGTTCCGAGCACGGCCTCGTGGCCGTCACGGCTGGCGCCGCCCAGGCGCGGAGCCTGGCCGATCTCGACCGTGGCGACATCGGCGACCCGCACGATCAGGCCGTTCCGGTTGACGACCGGCGCCTGAGCCAGATCTTCCACGGTGGAGGCCAAGGCGTCGGTGCGGACCGTCAGAGCTTCGCCAGCGCGCTGGATATAGCCTGCGCCGGCCTGAGTGTTGGCGCGATCGAGGGCCTGGATAAGGTCGCCCATGCCCAGGCCGTAGGCGGAAAGGCGCGCCGCGTCCGGACGGACCGCATACTCCTTCACATAGCCGCCGACGGTGTCGACGCCGGCGAGACCGGGGGCGGTCCGCATTTGCGGCGCGACGATCCAGTCCTGCACGGTGCGCAGATAGGTGGCGCGCTGCTGCGGGGTCGAAAGCAGATCGCCTTCGGGCGTCAGATAGGCTCCGCCCGCCTGCCAGCCCGGCTCGCCAGGCTTGGCGAGGTTCTGACTGTTGAATGGCTTGTAGTCGATCGTCCACATCAGCACTTCACCGAGGCCCGTGGTGATCGGGGCCATGGTCGGCTCCACCCCGTCAGGCATGGCCTCCCGGGCGCCCGCGAGCCGTTCGGCGACCTGCTGGCGCGCGAAATAGATGTCGGTCTGGTCGGTAAAGATGACCGTGACCTGGCTGAAGCCGTTTCGGCTGAGGGATCGGGTCGTGGTCAGGCCGGGAATGCCGGCCATGGCGGTTTCAATCGGGTAGGTGACCTGTCGTTCGATCTGTTCAGGCGCGAGCGCCGGAGCGACCGTGGTCACCTGGACCTGGCGATTGGTGATATCCGGCACGGCGTCGATGGGAAGCCGTGTCAGCTCGAGGAGTCCGTAGGCCGCGACAAGCGCCGTGGCGAGAACCACGAACCATCGGAATTTGACCGAGAGTTCGATGATGAATTTGAACATGCGGTGCGCCCCTAGTGACCGTGCTCGGCCTCGCCCTTGGCGAGCTCGGCTTTGAGGAGGAAGGCGTTCGTGCCGGCGACCCGTTCAGCCCCGGTGAGGCCACGCAGGATTTCAGTCCGCCCCCCGGCCTGACGACCGGCGAGCACCGGACGGGCCTGGAAGCCGTTCGGGACCTGAACGAAGACGACGGTGTTGCCGTCGACGGTCTGGACGGACTCGGTCGGCACGGTGAGACCGCCGGTCGTCTCGCCCGTCACGATCGCCCCCGTGACGGCGGAACCGGCCGGCGGGAGGACAGAGCCCGTCGGCCGGGCCCGAATGACCGTGGCGCCGCTTTCGCCGCCCGCGCCTGCGGCAACGCCGGTGACGATGGCGTCGAAGTCGCCGCTGGGGTTGCTGACCCGCAGAGGCGCCCCGGCCCTTACATTGGCGGCCAAAGCAGGCGGCGCGTTGAAGACGAGCTCAACCCTGGCCGGGTTGGTGACCTCGGCGACAACGCCGCCAGGGGCGACGAAGCCGCCCGGTCCGACCTGGACGCTGGTCACGACTCCGGTGATGGGGCTGGTGACGCTGAGGCGGCCCGAAGCGTTGGGCGAGCCCGCCGCGCTGGACCGCGCGCGAGCCGCGCGGGCG
>NZ_DLTK01000018.1:9138-10155 GCF_002500885.1 Brevundimonas sp. UBA7838 | reverse complement strand
AGGGGCAGCGGCGGGCGCAGCGGCCGGAGCGGCGGCGGCGGACGCGCCCTCGGTCACCGAACCCAGGACCGTGCCGGGAACGACATTGTCGCCCTCGGCCGCCTTAATGTCGCCCAGCACGCCGTCGGCGGGCGAGACGACTTCCAGCGAGACCTTGTCGGTCTCCAGCTCGACCAGCAGTTCGTCCTTCTTGACCGGATCACCGACCTTCTTGGTCCACTTTGCGATGGTGGCTTCGGTGACGGATTCACCGAGGGCGGGGGTCAGGATGTCGGCCATGTCAGGTCCAGCTCGTCTCTAGTCGGTCTTTTATACGTGTATCAGGCGAAGGCTTCAGTCGTGAAGGCTTCGAGTTCCTTCAGGTGCCGGCTCATCAGACCGGCGGCGGTCGAGGCCGAGCCGGGACGGCCGACGTAGCGGGCGCGCTTGGCCTTCACGTCCAGCTTGTCCAGCGTCAGCTCCAGCCACGGATCCACGAAGGTCCAACCGCCCATGTTCTTCGGTTCTTCCTGGCACCAGACCAGTTCGGCGTTGGGGAAGCGCGCCAGTTCCTTCCGCAGCGACTGGATCGGCCACGGATAGAACTGCTCCAGACGCAGGATGTAGACGTCGTCCACGGCCTGGCCGTCCTTGGCCTTCTTCTCGCGCGCGTCCAGCAGGTCGTAATAGACCTTGCCCGAGCACAGGATGACGCGTCGGATGTCCTTGTCCGCCTTGATCGTGATGCCGGCGATCTCGGGCCGCGTCTGGGCGTCGTCGTGCAGGACGCGGTGGAAGGCCGAGCCCTCCGCCAGGTCCGCCATGGACGAGACCGCCTTCTTGTGACGCAGCAGCGACTTTGGCGTCATCAGGATCAGCGGCTTGCGGAACGGCCGGTGCATCTGGCGACGCAGGATGTGGAAGTAGTTGGCCGGGGTGGTGCAGTTGGCGACCTGCATATTGTCTTCGGCGCACTGTTGCAGGAAGCGCTCCAGACGGGCCGAGGAGTGTTCCGGTCCCTGGCCTTCATAGCCGTGC
>NZ_DLTK01000018.1:0-8983 GCF_002500885.1 Brevundimonas sp. UBA7838 | reverse complement strand
ATAGCCGTGCGGCAGCAGCATGGTCAGGCCGCTCATGCGCAGCCACTTGCGTTCGCCCGAAGAGATGAACTGGTCGATCACCACCTGGGCGCCGTTCACGAAGTCGCCGAACTGGGCTTCCCACATGACCAGCGTATTGGGGTCGGCCAGCGAATAGCCGTACTCGAAGCCCAGCACCGCCTCTTCAGACAGGGCGGAGTCGATGACTTCGAAATTGGCCTGGCCTTCGCGCAGGTTGTTCAGCGGGATGTAGCGCTCTTCGGTCGTCTGATCGATGATGCCCGAGTGACGCTGCGAGAAGGTGCCGCGCACCGAATCCTGACCCGACAGACGGATCGGAAAACCTTCATCAATCAGCGAGGCGAAAGCCAGGCTCTCGGCCGTGGCCCAGTCCAGGCCCTGGCCCGAGGTGATGGCTTCGCGGCGACCGTCGATGACGCGCTTCAGCGTCTTGTGCATGTCGACGCTGTTGGGGATCGTGGTCAGGCGGTGGCCCAGGTCGGTCAGCTTGGCCAGCGGCACGGCGGTGTCGCCGCGCAGCTCGTCCTTGGGCGACTGGAAGCCCTGCCACTGGCCATCCAGCCAGTCGGCCTTCTCGGCGGACCAGGTCTTGCCGGCCTCGAACTGCTCGTCGAGGAATTTCTCGAACCGCTCGACCTCGGCGTCCACCTCGGCCTGGCTGATCACGCCTTCGGCCACCAGACGCTGCGAATAGAGTTCGCGGGTCGAGGGCTGGGCGCGGATCTTCGAATACATCAGCGGCTGGGTGAAGGTGGGGTCGTCGCCTTCATTGTGGCCGAAGCGGCGGTAGCAGAACATGTCCACCACCACGTCCTTGTGGAACTTCTGGCGGTATTCGGTGGCCACCTTGGACGCGAAGACGACGGCCTCAGGGTCGTCGCCGTTCACGTGGAAGATCGGCGCCTGGACCATCAGGGCCACATCCGACGGATAGGGCGACGAGCGCGAGTTGCGCGGGCTGGTGGTGAAGCCGATCTGGTTGTTGATGACGAAGTGCAGCGTGCCGCCGGTGCGGTAGCCCTTCAGTCCCATCAGGGCGAAGCATTCCGCGACCACGCCCTGGCCGGCGAAGGCGGCGTCGCCATGGATCAGCAGCGGCACGACCTTGGAACGGTCCAGCGCCCACTGGCCCTCGGGCACGCCCTCGTTGGCCTCGCGAATGTCGAACGCCTGTTTCGCGCGCGCCTTGCCCAGCACGACCGGGTTGACGATCTCGAGGTGAGACGGGTTGGCGGTCAGCGACAGGTGGACGTGGTTGCCATCGAACTCGCGGTTCGACGAGGCGCCCATGTGATATTTGACGTCGCCCGAGCCCTCGATGTCGCTCGGCACGGCCGAGCCGCCCTGGAACTCGTGGAAGATGACCTTGTAGGGCTTGCCCATCACGGCGGCGAGCACGTTCAGGCGCCCGCGGTGAGCCATGCCCAGCACGACCTCGTCGACGCCCAGCGAACCGCCGCGCTTGATGACCTGCTCCAGCGCCGGGACCATGGCCTCGCCGCCGTCCAGACCGAACCGCTTGGTGCCGGGGAAGCGCTTGTGCAGGAAGCGTTCGAAGCCTTCGGCCTCGACCAGCTTGGACAGGATGGCCAGCTTGCCTTCCTTGGAGAAGGCGTTCTGCTCGAACTTGTCGGCACCCTCGAACCGCTGCTGCAGCCAGGATTTCTCTTCCGGTTCAGCAATGTGCATGAACTGGATGCCGATATTGCCGCAATAGGTGCGTTTCAGGATCTCCAGCACTTCGCGGATCGTGCCGGTCTGAAGACCAAGCACGCCGTCCAGGAAGATCGGACGGTCCAGATCGGCGCCGGTGAAGCCGTAAAACTCGGGCGTCAGCTCGGGGTTCTCGACCGGCTGTTCGATGCCCAGCGGGTCCAGTTTGGCCTGCAGGTGCCCGCGCACGCGATAGCTGCGGATCAGCATCAGGGCGCGGATGGAGTCGTGGGCGGCGGCGCGGATCGCATCGGCCGAGACGTCGGCGGACGCGGCCTTGGGCGCAGCAGCAGCCGGCGCAGCGCCGGCCTTTTTGGGATCGGGCTTCGGCGCCGGCCAACGACCGTCGAAGACGCCGGTCTCCTCCGTGGGTTCGGTCGCCACGCCGCGACCCCAGCTGCCGGCGCCGGCCGAGGCGGTCACCAGCGCGGCGTTGTCGCGCAGCTGGTCGAAAAAGGCTTTCCATTCGGCGGAAACGGAGCCGGGGTCTTTCGCCCACTTCTCCTGAAGCTCCTCGACGTAGGCCGCATTGGACCCGTAGAGAAATGAGGTCTCGGCAAAGACCTGGTTCAGCCGACCGGCATCGTCCGCCATCGTTTCGCAATCCCTGGGCCCCGACGGACACATCTCCGTGAGGGGCGCGCCCGTCATATAGGCGTCGTTTCCTGACGGGTCATGACCGAAACGGGGCAATTTGGTAGGAAATTGGTCGCAGGCCCAAGAAAAAACGCCCCCGGCCTGAGCCGAGGGCGTTCATCGATGCGTCACACGGCATTTTTGATGCCGAAAAGGCGCTCAAGCAGCGAGGTGCCGCGCGGCGAGCGTAGCGCCCGCGCGCAGCACGCACTTGGAAGCCTCAGCCCTTCAGAACTTCGACCAGGGTCTTGCCGAGGCGCGCAGGCGATTCCGACATGCGGATGCCGGCGGCTTCCATCGCCGCGATCTTGGATTCCGCATCGCCCTTGCCGCCCGAGACGACGGCGCCGGCGTGGCCCATGGTGCGGCCCTTCGGAGCGGTACGGCCCGCGATGAAGCCGGCCATCGGCTTCTTGCGGCCCTTCTTGGCTTCGTCGATCAGGAACTGGGCGGCGTCTTCTTCCGCGCCGCCGCCGATTTCGCCGATCATGATGATCGAGGTGGTTTCCTCGTCGGCCAGGAACAGCTCCAGCACGTCGATGAATTCGGTGCCCTTGACCGGGTCGCCGCCGATGCCGACGGCCGTGGTTTGGCCCAGGCCTTCGTTGGTAGTCTGGAACACGGCTTCATAGGTCAGGGTGCCCGAACGCGACACGATGCCGACCGAGCCCTTCTTGAAGATGTTGCCCGGCATGATGCCGATCTTGCACTCGTCCGGCGTCAGGATGCCGGGGCAGTTCGGGCCCAGCAGACGCGACTTGGAGCCTTCCAGGCGACGCTTGACCTTGACCATGTCCATCACCGGGATGCCCTCGGTGATGCAGGTGATGAAGGGGATTTCGGCGTCGATGGCTTCGATGATGGCGGCGGCCGCGCCCGACGGCGGGACGTAGATCACCGAGGCGTCGGCGCCCGTGGCGTCCTTGGCTTCGGCGACCGAGGCGTAGATCGGCAGGCTCTCACCGTGCGATCCGGTCCAGTTCGTGCCGCCCTTGGACGGGTGCACGCCGGCGACCATCTGGGTGCCGTGATAGGCCAGCGCCTGTTCGGTGTGGAAGCCGCCGGTCTTGCCGGTCAGGCCCTGGACGATGATCTTGGTGTTCTTGTCGACGAGAATGGACATGGGTCTGTGCTCTGAATTCGATGTGTCAGCGGGGCGGTGGCGAGTAAGGCCGAAGCCTTAGCCGACCGCCGCGACGATCTTCTGGGCGGCGTCGTCGAGGTCGTCGGCGGCCTGGATGGTCAGGCCCGACTCGTTCAGGATTTTCTTGCCCAGTTCGGCGTTGGTGCCTTCCAGACGCACGACCAGCGGCACCTTCAGGCCCACTTCCTTCACGGCCGCGACCACGCCCTCGGCGATGACGTCGCACTTCATGATGCCGCCGAAGATGTTGACCAGGATGCCCTGGACGTTCGGGTCGGCGGTGATGATCTTGAAGGCTGCCGCGACCTTCTCCTTGCCGGCGCCGCCGCCGACGTCGCAGAAGTTGGCCGGCTCCTTGCCGTACAGCTTGATGATGTCCATCGTCGCCATGGCCAGACCGGCGCCGTTGACCATGCAGCCGATGTTGCCGTCCAGCGAGACGTAGGCGAGATCCCACTTGGACGCTTCGATTTCCTTGGCGTCTTCTTCGGTTTCGTCGCGCAGTTCCTTGATGTCGTCGTGGCGGAACAGGGCGTTGCCGTCGAAGCTGACCTTGGCGTCCAGAACGCGCAGATGGCCGTCCTTCATCACGATCAGGGGGTTCACCTCCAGCATGTCCATGTCCTTCTCGACGAAGGCCTTGTACAGGGCGGGGAACAGCGACTTGGCGTCTTCGGCCGCGGCGCCCGTCAGGCCGTAGGCGGCGGTGATGGCGGCGACGTCGGCGTCGGTCACGCCCGCGCTCGGGTCGATGACGATGTTCTGGATCTTCTCGGGCGTGTCGTGGGCGACGGTTTCGATGTCCATGCCGCCTTCGGTCGAGACGACGAAGGCGATGCGGCCATAGGCGCGATCGACCAGCAGCGAGCAGTACAGTTCACGCTCGATGTCGGCGCCGTCCTCGATGTAGAGGCGGTTGACCTGTTTGCCGGCGTCGCCCGTCTGGGCGGTGACCAGGGTGTTGCCCAGCATTTCCTTGGCGTGGGCGACGGCTTCCTCGACCGAGAAGGCCAGGCGAACGCCGCCCTTGGCGTCGGCGGGCAGTTCCTTGAACTTGCCCTTGCCGCGGCCGCCGGCGTGGATCTGCGACTTCACGACATAGAGCGGACCGGGCAGCGACTTGGCGGCCGCCTCGACCTGATCGACCGACGTCACCGCGACGCCTTCGGCGACCGGGGCGCCAAAGCCTTTGAGGACCTGCTTGGCCTGATATTCGTGAATGTTCATGGGGGACCGTCGCAACCGCTGCTGGGAGAGTTGCGGGGCTTATAGGCCCCACCCCTTCGCAGGTGCAACCGTCCACAGGCCCCCTTTAGTCGACCCAGTCCCTCTTGAGGGTGCGCGACGCCCCGATCAGCAGGATCGCGGCGAGCACATAGAAGCCCATGCCGGTGTATATGGCCCAGCGCAGGCTTTCCTCGCCGAAGCGCGGCGCCAGCAGGTCGCTCATCCAGCCGAAATAGTAGAAGCCGACCGCGATCCCGAGCAGATTGTTCAGCAACAGGAACAGGGCCGAGGCTGTCGAGCGCATGGCCGCCGGCACCAGATGCTGGACCGCCGCCGTGATCGGACCCAGCCAGGCCAGGTTCAATCCGGTCGGCAACAGGAAGATCAAGAAGGCCAGGGTCAGCTGCTGAACGTGGCTGCCGCCGCCGGGCAGAACCAGGCCGATCAGCCACGGCGAGTTCATCGCCAGGATGAAACAGGGCGCCGAGATCAGGAAGGCGACGGCGGGCGTCAGCGGATAGGCGCCCTTGCCCTTCTTGGACAGCTTGTCGGCGATCATGCCGCCCAGCCAGATGCCCAGGATGCCGCCGATCAGAGCGATGCCGGAGTAGTAGATGCTGGTCTGTTTCAGTGTCAGGTCGAAGCTGCGCATGAAGAACAGGGGCAGCCAGCCGGCGACGCCATAGCCGCACACCGACGACGAGGCGGCGCCTAGGCCCAGGAGCCAGAAGCTGGGCTTGCGGATGACCACCGAGGCGGTGCGCCGCGCGATCATCAGCGACACGCCGATCACCACCGCCAGCAGGCCGCCGAAAGCGAGCACCAGCGGATTGCCGAGCGACATGCCCATCAGCCAGCTCAAGGCGCCGAGGATCAGCAGGCCGGCGCCGAGGCCCAGCATGATCTGGGCGGCGATCTTGCCGGCTCGATCCGTGCCGACGGGGGCGGCGGCCAGGGCCGCGACCTGGGCCTCGGTCTTGATGGCGTCGGTTCCGCCGCGCCTGGGATCACGCACCGTGAGACGCAGCAGGGGCGCGACCAGCACGCCCAGCAGGCCGACCACGATGAAGGCGGTGCGCCAGCCGTAGGTCGCCGCCAGCAGCCCCCCGACCAGGGTCCCCGCCGCCATGCCCAGCGGAATGCCGAAGGCGAAGGCCGCCATGGCCCGCGCGCGCTGATGCGGCGGGAAGTAGTCGGCGATCAGCGAATAGGCCGGGGCCACGCCGCCCGCCTCGCCGATGCCCACGCCCATCCGGCACAGGAACAGTTGGCCGAACGACCCGGCCATGCCGCACAGGGCGGTGAAGCCCGACCAGACGGCCAGGGCGCCGGTCATGATCCAGACCCGGCTGAACCGGTCCGCCAGCCAGGCCAGGGGAATGGCCAATGTCGAATAAACAGAGGCGAAGGCGATGCCGCCCAATAGGCCGAACTGGCTGTCGGACATGCCGAACTCTTCTTTCAGCGGCGCGGCCAGGATGCCGATGATCTGGCGATCCAGGAAGTTCAGCATGTAGATCAGGATCAGAACCGCCAGCACATAGTAGCGGTAGCCGGGCCGCTCAGGCCGCTCGGGCCGCGCCTCCTGGACCGTCAGCGTCTCCGTCGTCATCGTCGTTTCCCCTCGGCGTTTTGTTGTTTGTTGCGGCGAGCCTAGCCGCAACTCCGCCCTGTGCAAAATAGGCTTGGCGGAGCGAAAAGGGGCGGCGGCCCAGAGACCGCCGCCCCTCGTCGTCAGGCGTTATGAATGTGGATCAGAACTTCAGACCCAGGGTCGCCGTGACGGTGCGCGGCGGGCCGTAGAAGCCGATGATCGAGTTGCCGGTCAGGGCGCCAGGGAAGGTGTAGCCGCCGACGCGATAGCGTTCGTCGCCCAGGTTCTTGCCGTGGACGCCGAAGGTAAGGCGATCGTCTGACGAGGTCCAGACGATGCTGGCGTCATACATCCAGTAGGCGTCCTGATCGAGCAGCGGCGCGGGCGTTTCGAACTGCTGATAGGCGCCGCGGTAGGCGACCGACGGAATGAAGGCGATCGACGAACCGTTCTCCATGACCCAGTTGTAGTTGGCCGAGATCGATCCGGTCCATTCCGGCGTGTTCTGGAAGTCGCGCTGCGAGGATACGTCGACGACGCAGCCCGGCAGGGTCGGGCAGGACGTATTGCCCGAGGCCGTCGGGATATAGGCCAGGAACTGGTCGAACTTTGCGTCGATGTAGCTCAGCGATGCGTTGAACGTCAGGGCGTCGGTGGCGCGCACGCGGCCTTCGAACTCCCAACCGCGGATCGAGGACGAGCCGACATTGTCCACCACCGAGGCGACGGTCGCGCCGGCCGGATACTGGGTCGTGATCTGCTGGTTCTCGTAGCTGGAATCGAAGATCGCGGTGGCGAAGGTCAGACGACGATCCAGCAGCGAACCCTTCAGCCCGATCTCGTAGGTCTCGACGGTCTCGGGCGCATAGCCGTTGACGGTGGCGGGATACAGGACCGCATCGCCGCGCATGTCGAAGCCGCCCGACTTGAAGCCCTCGCCCCACGAAGCGTAGGCCGTCAGATCGGGGCCGAACTTGTAGTTGACCGAGACGCGCGGGGTGAACTTCTCGAACTCGCGGGTGCGGGTGTAGTTGGTGCGCGGCGCGCCCAGCGGCACGGCGGCGTTGTTGCCAAAATAGGGGCTGCGGATGCCCAGATACTGCTGACGGAAGACGGTGCCTTCCTTCTCGTCCTTGGTGAAGCGTCCGCCGACCGAGACCGACAGGGCGTCGGTGAAGTCATAGGAGAAGTCGGCGAAGGCGGCGTAGCTCTTGGTCGCCACAGAACCCGAGGTCAGGGTCGTCAGATTGGCCAGACCCACGACGGTGTCGAAGGCGCCCGAGGCGTTGGCGTCCATGTAGAAGACGCCGGCGACGCCGTTCAGGCGGCCTGCGCTGACCAGAACCTGGAACTCCTGGCTGAACTGGTCGTCGTCATAGGCGGCCGGGATGTCGAGGATGGGCTGGGGCAGGTTGTCGAAGTCGATGTTGCCGCGCGTCAGGCCTTCACGATAGGCGGTGATCGACTTGAAGGTGAACATGTCGCTCATTTCCCACTCGCCGGTCAGCGACACGCCGCGCGTCTGGACGCGGTTCTTGTCGCCGGCGCCGGCGTTGGTGTCATAGACATCGGCGGGCGACGGGGCGAACTCGCGGTGGCCGTGGCGCGCGTTGGAGTCGTCGTTCACCAGATCGCCGGCCAGACGGAAGAACAGGCTGTCGGTCGGGCTCCATTCCGCACTAGCGCGGAAGGCGGTCACGTCCTTGTTGTAGTGTTCGTTGCCGGTGTTCAGGTTTTTGCCGTAGCCGTCACGCAGATAGCGGGCGAGGGCGGCGGAGACCTTGAACTCGTCGCTGAACGGCAGCTGGGCGCTGGCGATCACGTCGCGCTGGTTATAGCTGCCGTAGGAGGCGCGCAGGCGTCCCTCGGGCTCGTCGGCATCGATGCGGCTGGTGACGTATTTGATGGCGCCGCCGATAGTGTTGCGGCCGTAAAGCGTGCCTTGCGGACCGCGCAGGACCTCGACCCGCTCCACGTCGAAGATGTCCAGAACGGCGGCCTGCGGACGGGCCACATAAACGTCGTCGATATACAGGCCGACGCCGGGATCGAAGCCCCACAGGGGATCCTGCTGGCCCACGCCGCGAATGAAGGAAATCAGGGTCGAGTTCGAGCCCCGCGCGGCGTTCAGCGTCAGGCTGGGCGTCGAGCGCGCCAGTTCGGTGATGTCCAGGGCGCCGCGCGCCTCAAGCTGTTCGCCGCTGACGGCGGTCACGGCGACCGGCACGTCCTGCAGGCTTTCCGCGCGGCGGCGCGCGGTGACGACGATGTCGTCGACGGTCGCCGCATCCTGGGCGTTCGCGGCCTGAGCGGTCGCCTCCGCGTCCTGGGCGACCGTGGCCCCCGCAAGCACGCCCCACGCCGCGCCGGCCAGCAGCGCGCACTTCACATGACGGTTCATGATCCTAGACCCCTTTGTCGTTTCCAGCCCGATGGACGCTTTTATTCAGCGTTCAATGATTTTCACGGAACCTACCCGGTTTCGGCCGTCTGTCAAACACTGGACTGACGCAGCGTCACTTGGATCGCCGACCGTGGCGCCGTTGCACCGTCGCGATCGTGCGCCTAGCCTTGCCGGATGAGCAAGCCGGACGCCGCCGCCCCCCTTCCCCGCCCCGTCGCCGCCGCGCGTCGCAAGGCGGCGGGCG
>NZ_DLTK01000152.1:606-23555 GCF_002500885.1 Brevundimonas sp. UBA7838 | reverse complement strand
AGGGCGGCGGGCGCCGGTGCGGCCGTATAGGCGACAGCGGTGGATTCCGCGCCGACGCCGTCCTCGTCGTCATTGACCGAAGCATAGGCGATCGGGGCGTCGGCGATCGCCGACCCGACGCCGAATCCGCGCTGCTCGAAGAAGGTCTGGGCCACCTGGATCCGCTCGCCCTGGGCGCGGCGGCGCTCGACCTCGAACCCGGTGTCCATGAGCTCGGCGACGTGGGCGTTGCGGCTGGCTGTCGAACGGCCGCCCAGGACCACGGTGATCAGGCGTCGTCCGTCACGCACGGCCGAGGCGGCGAGGTTGTAGCCCGAGGCGTTAGTGTAGCCGGTCTTCATCCCGTCATAGCCGCGCCCGGTCGGCAGCAGGCCGTTGGTGTTGCGATAGTTGCGGCCGTTGTAGGCCCAGTCGTGAAGGCCGAAATAACTGTAATACTGAGGGAAGTCGCGCATGATCGCGCGCGCCAGAATGGCTTGGTCGCGTGCGGAGGTCACCTGACGTGCGTCCGGCAGGCCGTTTGCGGTGTAGTAGCGCGTCTGGGTCATGCCCAACTGCGCGGCCTTCTGCGTCATCATATTGGTGAAGCGGGCTTCCGATCCGCCGATGTGCTCGCCAATGGCCAGGGCCATGTCGTTGGCGGACCGCACGGCGGTGGCGCGCATGGCGTTGTCCAGGGTGATGGTCTGGCCTGCAGCCAGGCCCAGTTTCGATGGCGGCTGGGACGCGGCGCGCGGCGAGATCGTCAGCACGTCGTTCACATTGGCCTTGCCCTGAGACAGCGCCTCGAACGTCAGATACAGCGTCATCATCTTGGTCAGGGACGCTGGATAGCGACGGCTATCGGCGTTGCGCGCGAACAGGACCTCGCCCGTGGCGGCGTCGATCACGATGGCGGCGTAGCGGCTGTTCTCCTGGGCCGAGTAGGCGGTCTGGGCCTCGATCGGCCTGACGTTTGCGCCCAGAACCAGCGAAAGCGCGAGGACGGCGAACAGGCCACGGCGGAGAAAAGCGATCATGGGCGGGACAACCCCTCGGTGAGCAGGGTGCGACAGGCCCCCCGGCCGTCACAAACAAACAGCTAGCATAGGAACCGCGGGTTTCGTGGTGGTTAACCGCGCGTCAACGCAAATTTGACCGGCCGATCAAGGTTATCGTCGATCATATTGTGCATTGCACAAAAAGCTTGAAAAACCTTCGCACATGCAGCATATTGCGGGTCTGCGAGATCCTCTCGCGTCATTATTTCCGCCCTCAGGTCCGTCCCCAAGGGCCTTTTATCTGAGAGACGATCATGGCCGACGCCGCTGAAACCGTGAAGAAAACCGCCGACCAAGCCACCGCCGCTGCGACTTCGGCCGCCGCCAAGGTCAAGGCGCAAGCCGAAACCATGCAAGCCGCTGGCACTCAGGCCTTCCGTGAAGGCATCGACAAGTCGGCGGCCTCGATGGCCGAGCTGAATGCGCACAGCAAGAAGACCCTGGAAGCCATGGTCGAGTCGGTCACCGTCGCTCAGAAGGGCGCCGAGGCCCTGTCGCAACAGGCGCTGGGTTTCGCCAAGTCCTCGTGGGAAGACGGCGTCGCCGCCTCCAAGGAACTGTCGACCGCCCGTTCGGTACAGGAGTTCTTCGAGCTCCAGACCGCCTGGGCCAAGAAGTCGATGGAGCGCTATGTCGCCGAGCTGACCAAGACGAACGAGATCGTCACCGCCACGGTCAAGGACAGCATCAAGCCGATCAACGAGCGCGTCACCGCCTCGGTCGAAACCTTCCAGGCCGCTCGCTAATCCCGCGAACCGCCTGAAGAATCGAGAAGGCCCCGGAGTTCGCTCCGGGGCCTTTTTGCTGTCAGGGCAGCGCGGAATGGTCGTAGCTGAAGACCCGCGCCAGCTTCCACTCGGCCCCTTCCTGTTTCCACATCTGCGTGAAGCGGGCGCGACCGACGCGCCGTTCCGGACCGTCGCCCTGCCGCTCGTAAAAGACGTGCTCGCCCGTTTCGACCGCGCCGTAGTTGTTGATGGGATAGACCGCCAGACCGTCACGCAGGGCCTGGCGCCGGGTCCGCCACGCGTCTGGCGCGCTGCGGTCCTGACAGCGGGCGGCGTATTGCGCGACAAAGCCGTCGGCGTCGGTGGCCACGCGTCCGCCCCGGTCGTCGAAAAACTCGAAGTCGTCGGTCAGCATGGCCCGAAGCCCAGCCGGGTCGCAGCCTTCGAAGAAGACTGCGAAAAGTTTCGCGTCGGCCGCCATGACGGCGGTTTCCAGCGGCGTAGGCTGGGAGAGGGCGGCGAGCGAAAGGGCGGCGACGAGGGCGGCGGGCATGGCGATCGGGAGCTGTTCAACTTGAGGCGCTCAACCTGAGCCGTTGACCGCCTGCGATCACGTGAAATCTTTGTCAGACGCCCTTCACGAAAGCCGTGACTGGACGCCGCTTCAAATCAGGCCATCATTCCCTATCTGAGAGCCAAGACGACTCCCCGATCACGGAAAACGAATGCCCATACAAAGGCCCGGTGAGACCGGCGGCGGTCAAGGAACCGCCGTCGTCACCGAAACAAAGCCGAAGCTGCAAAAGCCCTCGCTCTATCGAGTGCTGATTCTGAACGACGATTATTCGCCGATGGAATTCGTCGTCTATGTGCTGGAGCGGTTCTTCCAGAAGAGCCGGGAAGAGGCCACCCGCATCATGCTGCATGTGCATCAGCATGGCGTCGGCGTCTGCGGCGTCTTCACCTACGAAGTCGCCGAGACCAAGGTCGCGCAGGTCATCGAGACGGCGCGCCGCCACCAGCACCCTTTGCAATGCACGATGGAAAAGGACTGAGAGGAGCCTCCCTATGCCTTCATTTTCCCGTCCTCTCGAAGAAACCCTGCACCGCGCGGTGGGATACGCCAATGCGCGCAGGCACGAGTATGCGACGCTTGAGCACCTGCTGCTCGCGCTGATCGACGATCCCGATGCGACCGGCGTCATGCAGGCCTGCAACGTCGATCTGTCGGCGTTGAAAGCGGCGTTGACCCTCTATGTCGACAACGACCTGGCCGCCCTGGCCACCAGCGACGGCGAGGACGCCAAGCCGACCGCCGGCTTCCAGCGCGTGATCCAGCGCGCGGTAATCCACGTCCAGTCGTCCGGCCGCGAGGAAGTGTCCGGCGCCAACGTCCTGGTCGCCATCTTCTCCGAACGCGAGAGCCACGCCGCCTACTTCCTGCAAGAGCAGGACATGACGCGCTATGACGCGGTCAACTTCATCGCCCACGGCATCGCCAAGAAGGCGGGCGCCAACGAGGCCCGTCCGGCCAAGGGCGCTTCGCCCGAAGAGGCCGAGGATGCTTCCGCCGTCAAGCAGGGCGGCGAGGCGCTGGAAGCCTATTGCGTCGACCTCAACGAGAAGTCGCGCCAGGGCAAGGTCGATCCCCTGATCGGTCGTCAGGCCGAGGTGGATCGCTCGATCCAGATCCTCTGCCGTCGGACCAAGAACAACCCGCTTCTGGTGGGGGATCCCGGCGTCGGCAAGACCGCCATCGCCGAAGGTTTGGCCCGCAAGATCGTCAACGGCGAAGTGCCCGACGTCCTGAAGGACGCCACCATCTATTCGCTGGACATGGGCGCTCTTCTGGCCGGCACCCGCTATCGCGGCGATTTCGAGGAACGCCTGAAACAGGTGGTCAAGGAACTGGAGAACCACGACAACGCCGTGCTCTTCATCGACGAGATCCACACGGTGATCGGCGCGGGCGCGACCTCGGGCGGGGCGATGGATGCGTCGAACCTGCTGAAACCGGCCCTGGCGTCCGGCACGCTGCGCTGCATGGGATCAACGACCTACAAGGAATATCGCCAGCACTTCGAAAAGGACCGCGCCCTGGTGCGTCGCTTCCAGAAGATCGACGTCAACGAGCCGACGGTCGAGGATACGGTGAAGATCCTGAAGGGCCTGAAGACCTACTACGAGCAGCACCACAAGGTCCGCTACACCGACAGCGCCGTGCGCACGGCGGTAGAGCTGTCTGCGCGCTACATGACCGACCGCAAGCTGCCGGACAAGGCGATCGACGTGATCGACGAGGCCGGGGCGTCGCAGATGCTGCTGACCGAATCCAAGAGGAAGAAGGTCATCGGCCAGAAGGAGGTCGAGGCCGTCATCGCCAAGATGGCCCGTATCCCGGCCAAGTCGGTGTCCAAGTCTGACACGGAAAGCCTGCGCGAGCTGGAAACCGATCTGAAGCGTGCGGTCTTTGGTCAGGAGCAAGCCATCGAACAGGTGTCGGCGGCCATGAAGCTGGCGCGGGCGGGTCTGCGCGATCCGAACAAGCCGATCGGCAGCTTCCTGTTCAGCGGCCCGACCGGCGTCGGCAAGACCGAAGTCGCCAAGCAACTCGCCGCCACCTTGGGCATCGAGATGCAGCGCTTCGACATGTCTGAATATATGGAGCGCCACACGGTCAGCCGTCTGATCGGCGCGCCTCCCGGCTACGTCGGCCATGACCAGGGCGGGCTTCTGACCGACGCCGTCGATCAGCATCCGCATGCCGTCGTGCTGTTGGATGAGATCGAGAAGGCGCACCCGGATGTCTACAACATCCTGCTGCAGGTGATGGACAACGGCATGCTGACCGATGCGGTCGGCAAAAAGGTCGATTTCAGGAACGTCATCCTGATCATGACCACCAATGCAGGCGCCGCTGACAACGCCCGCGCCTCCATCGGCTTCGGCCGGGGCAAGGTCGAGGGCGAGGATGACAAGGCCATCCAGCGCCTGTTCGCGCCGGAGTTCCGCAATCGCCTGGACGCCATCGTGGCCTTCAAGCCGTTGCAGGCCGACACGATCCGCTCGGTGGTGACCAAGTTCGTCCTTCAGCTGGAAGCCCAGCTGGCGGACCGCAACATCACCATCGAACTGACCGACGAAGCCGCCGACTGGCTGGCCAAGAACGGCTTCGACGAACTGTATGGCGCGCGTCCGCTGGCGCGGGTCATCCAGGACTCGATCAAAAAGCCGCTGGCCGACGACATCCTGTTCGGTCGCCTGACGCGCGGCGGACACGTCAGGGTCCAGCTGAAGGACGGCAAGATCGACTTCGACATCACGAGCGCCAGCGCGCCCGCGAAGGCCGAGGAAGAAGAGACGGCCTGATCCTTAAAATGGTGATGGCGAAAGGCCCGGCTGGCGGCAGCCGGGCCTTTTTCTATGCCTGCTTGTAGGGCGACAGGTCTTCGGTCATCGCCCGCATCTGCGCTGCGACAGCCGGGCGTTCGCCATCCAGATAGCGGGCGACGGGATCGCGCAGGGCGGGGTCGGCGATGAAGTGGGCGGAATAGACGGGGGAGGGCAGGTAGCCGCGCGCGATCTTATGGTCGCCCTGGGCCCCGGCTTCGACGCGGGATAGGCCACGCGAAATGGCGAATTCGATAGCCTGATAGTAGCAAAGCTCGAAATGCAGGAAGGGCACGTCTTCCAGCGTGCCCCACTGACGGCCGTAAAGCGCGTCTCGGCCGATGAAATTCAGAGCGCCGGCGATGGGCGTTTCATCCCGAAACGCCATGACCAGTGCGATCCGGTCGGCCATGGTTGCGCCGATGCGACTGAAGAAGTCGCGCGTCAGATAGGGCCGGCCCCATTTGCGCGAGCCGGTGTCCATGTAGAAGGCGAAGAAGGCGTCCCAGTGGGCCTCAGTGATGTCGGCGCCGTTCAGGACGCGGATATCCAGATCGGCCTGGGCGTCGCGGCGCTCGCGCTTGATGGTTTTGCGGCGGTTGGCCGACAGGGCGGCCAGGAAATCGTCGAAGGTCCGATAGCCGTTATTGCGCCAGATAAACTGGATGTCCTGGCGCGGCAGCAGGTCCGCCTCGGTCATGGCGGACCAGTCGGCTTCGGTCGGAAAGTTGACGTGCAGGGAGGAGACGCCCAGCCGTTCGACCAAGGTCACCGCCCCCTGGATTAGGGCCTGACGCACCGTCGCGGCGTCGGTCTCGGGATGGTTCAGGAAGCGCGGGCCGGTCGCGGGCGTAAAGGGCACGGCGCCCAGCAGCTTGGGATAATATCGGCCGCCGGCCCGTTCATAGGCGTCGGCCCAGCTATGGTCGAAGACATACTCGCCCTGGCTGTTGCCCTTCAGATAGAGGGGCATGACGCCCAGCACCGCGTTGTCTTCACTCCTCAGGGCCAAGGGGCGTGGGGCCCAGCCCTGGCGCGGCGCGGCGCTGCCAGAGGCCTCGCACGCGTGCAAGAAGTCGTAGGAGACAAAGGGATCGCCGGTGGGCAGCGCGCACGCGTCCCAGGCCTCACGGCCGATGTCGGCGATCCCTTCGTGAACCGAGATCTGAAAGATCAGCGGATCTCCACGATCGCATCGATCTCGACGGCGAAGCCGAGCGGCAGCTTGTACACGCCGACGGCCGAGCGGGCGTGCTTGCCTGCGTCGCCGAAGACCTCGACCATCATGTCCGAGCAGCCGTTGATGACGGCGGGAATGGCGGTGAAGTCGGGACCGGCCTGAACGAAGCCGCCCAGCTTCACGATGCGGACCACCCGGTCCAGATCGCCATCGCAGGCGGCCTTGATCTGGGCGATCAGGTTCAGACCGCACAGGCGCGCGGCTTCCAGCGCCTGCTCCGGCGTCACGTCCACGCCAACCGTGCCCTTGATCCCGCCGTTCGCGTCGTTCGACAGCTGGCCCGAGATGGTGACCTGATTGCCCGAACGGACATAGGAGACATAGCTGGCCACCGGCTTGGCGGGTTCCGGCAGGGTGAGGCCGAGTTCGGCGATGCGGGCTTCGATGCTCATGGGGGCTCCTGTTTATCTGGGCGCGGTTTAGCGCGGGGCAAGGGCGGCGTCACCCGTTCGGCGCGCTTTAAAGGTTCGCCAACCGCGCCGTGTCATGGTGCGATCATGGATATGCACCTGACCCCCGACGTCGCCGCCTTCCATGCCGTGCTGGCGCGGTTGTCTCCTGACGACCGGGCGCGCGTGGATGCCGCCGTGGTCCCGGCCGCGCAGAAGGCCGCCGAGGCGGCGCCGCATTGGGATTTCGAAATGCCGGCCAAGGCGGTAGATGCGCTGTTGGGCGCTGATGCATCCGACGGTATGCGTCGCGGCCTGGTCGCCGCCTGGGCGTTGCAACTGCCCGACCGCGCCGCGGCGATGGCGCTGCCGGCCGAGGTGATGGCCCTCTATCCCTACTGGATCGAACAGTTGGCGGGTTTTCTGGACAAGGCTGAAGGCGACTACGTTTTCGACCACTGGTCCAAGGACGTGCGCTTCACCCTGGCGCTCAGCGTGCCGGGGGCCAAGAGCCAGGTCATAGACCTGTCGTCGCCGGTAGGGCCGGGCCAGATCGTCAAACACGTCCGCGATGGTTGGGGCGTCAAACCGCTGTTTCGCTATCTGGCGGCGGGCGCGAAGCGCGAGCCTTGGCTGGAGGTGCACACCGAAAGCCGGTGGCTGCGCGGCTTCAACGAGGACGGCTGGAACGAGGCCTGGGCCACGGCGGCCGAGCTGTGCCGCGCGCGGCCTGAATTGGCGGGCATGATCGGCTCGAGCTGGTTCTACGATCCGCCACTGACCGAGATCAGCCCCCGCCTGGCGCACCTGCGGCTCAACCCGCTGAACGGCGGCGCCTTCATGGTCCACCAAGGACCGGGCGAGATCCACACCGAACGGGCGGCGACGGCGTCGGCGTCGCGCAAGGCGCTGATCGACAGCGGGGAGTACACCGCGCGGTCTTGGCTGATGATCTGGCCCCGCAAGGAGCTGATCGCCTGGGCGGACCGGCGCAAGGCGGCCTGATCCCTCAGGCTGTCGCCATCCGCCACGCCGCCGCGACCGGTTGAATGTCCAAGTCGGCCGCGCTGGCCAGTCGGATCAACCGATCGATGTCCTCCGGACGGCAACCATACGGCGTCGGCGCGTCGCTGACATCGTGGCCGTAGGCGATCAGCCAGCCGTTCGAGGCCGCCGTCTCCGAAACCAGCGTCTCTAGGTCGTAGCCGGGCAGACGACGGCTCTCCAGGCCGATGGCCTGCAGCAGATTGCGATCCGAACGCCCGGCGTTGATCCCGTCGCGTACGCCGCGCCCGCACAGGAAACGTTTGTCGATCACGGCTTTCGATCCGAGGGCGCAATCGCCGAAGGGATAGGCGAAGGTCTGCATTTCGTATCCGTCCAACCGCTCGGCCACCCAGGCGGCGTTGCGGGCCAGGCTGGCGTCTAGCCGGGCCGGCGACAGGGTCAGGGTCGAGACATGTTCATAGGTGTGGCAACCGACTTCGTGCCCGGCCTCATGGAGCGCTTGCAGATGCTCCACCTCAAACTGGGGCAGGTCCAGATTGCGACCGCCCGACAGTCCGCCGCAGACATAGTAGGTTGCCTTGACCCCGTGTTGAGCCAGGATCGGTCCGGCCTCGGTCCAGGCCGATGCCGGGATGTCGTCGAACGACAGGCTGAGGACGCCGCGCGCGGGCCGCACGTCGGCAGGACGGACATCGAGATAGCGGCCGGCGCGGCGACGCATCTTGTCGAGAAAGGCGCTCATTCCCGCCTTGTCGCACGGCGGGCTTAAGGCCGGGTTTCAGACCGTGACGGGTTGGGCGGTCAGACCGCGCACGCCGAAGACACGGCGATAGCGTTCGATCTCGCCGGGATCGCCGACCGCTTTCGCGGGATTGTCCGACAGTTTGATGGCGGGGCGACCGCCGGCCTCGACCACCTTGCACACCAGGGAGATCGGCTCCAGTTCAGGCGCGAAGGCGGGCGAACAGTCGCGGAAATCATTGGTCAGATTGGTGCCCCAGCCGAAGCTGAGCCGAGCGCGGTCGTGGAAATGGGCGTGCGTCGCCTCGATCCCGTCGATGTCCATCCCGTCCGAGAAGATCAGCAGCTTCTCCCTTGGCTCTCGTCCATGCGCGCGCCACCAGTCGATCAGGCGGTCGCCGGCCGGGATGGGCGGGGCCGAGTCAGGACGGAAGCCGGTCCAGTCCGCCACCCAATCGGGCGCCTGCTCCAGAAACGCCTCGGTGCCGAAAGCGTCGGGCAGAACGATCAGCAAATTGCCCGCATAGTGTCTGCGCCATTCGTCCAGCACCGCATACGGCACTTGGGCCAAAGCCGCATCGTCGGGCGCCAAAGCCGCCAGAACCATCGGCAGTTCGTGTCCGTTGGTGCCGATGGCTTCCAGATCGTTTTCCATGGCGTGCAAGACGTTGGACGTGCCGATGAAGGATTTGCCCAGCCCCTCCTTCAGCGCCTGGATGCACCAGCGTTGCCACAGGAAGCCGTGCCGCCGCCGCGTGCCGAAGTCCGACAGGGCCAGGTCTGGCAGGGCGCGCAGCCGCTCCACCTTGGACCACAGCCGCGTCTTGGCGCGCGAATAGAGGATGTCCAGCTCGAACCGACCCAGCCGCCGCATCCCGACCCGGCAGCGCAACTCGTTCAGGATCGCCAGCGCCGGGATCTCCCACAGCGTCACCTCGGCCCACGCGCCCGAGAAGGTCAGCACATACTGCCCGTCCTGAACCGACAGGTCGTAGTCGGGCAGGCGATAGTCGGTCAGCCAGGCGATGAAAGCGGGCGAGAAGATCTGCTTCACGCCATAGAAGCTGTTGCCCGCCAGCCAGACCAGTTCCTTGTTGGTGAAGCGCAGGGTGCGGGCGTGATCCAGTTGCTCACGCAGGGCGTCGATGTCGATCTCGTCGGCCAGACGCACAGCCTTGGTTCGGTTGATGACCTGGAAGACGACCGGAACGTCGCGATGCTCGCGCCAGATCATCTGAAGCATCAGCAGCTTGTAGAAATCCGTGTCCAGCAGGCTGCGGACGATCGGGTCCAGGCGAAAGCCGTGGTCATAGGCGCGTTTAGCGAGATCCATGCCCTGTCCTACGGCTTCAGCGCACGGCCCGCCACCACTGCGTCCTTGCCGAACTTCTCGCGCAGCGCGTCGATGGCGCGTTCGGTCTTCAGGGCCCGGGTCTCGGTGGTCTGGAACAGGCCGGCGGGCGCGTCCTCCGCGTCCTGCACGTCCGCCATGCCGATGCCGATCAGGCGATAGGGGCGGCCCAGCTCCGGCTTCAGCAGATCGCGCCCCGCAGAGAACAGGGCGCGCGCCGTCTGCACCGGATCGGGCAGGGTGACGCGTCGGGTCACGATCTTGAAATCGGTGCGGCGCAGTTTCAGCACCAGGACGCGGCTGGCCACGCCGTCGCGACGGGCCTTTGACGCCAGCTTTTCGCACAGGGGCCACAGCTCGGCCTCCAGCGCCTCGGCCGAGGTCAGGTCTTCGTTGAAGGTGGTTTCGGCGCTCATCCCCTTGCGATCCCGCTCGGGGTTCACGGCGCGGGCGTCGCGGGCGTGGGCTAGGTCGTACAGGCGCAGGCCCGACTCGCCATAGCGTTTGACCAGATCGCGCACGTCCGCGCGGGCCAGGTCGCCGATGGTCGCATAGCCATCGCTACGCAGCGCCTTTCCGAACACCGGGCCGACGCCGGGCAAGCCGGTGACGGGGCGAGGCGCGAGCAGGGCCTGGGCGTTGGCGGCCCCGACGACGGAGAAGCCGCGCGGCTTGTCCATCTCCGACGCCATCTTGGCCAGGAAGCGGTTGGGGGCCAAGCCGATGGAGACGGTCAGGCCGGTTTCCTCCTCGATCTGTTTCTGGAAGCGGATCAGCTGCAGCGCCGGCGGGCCGCCGTTCAGCCGCTCTGTGCCCGACAGATCGACCCAGGCCTCATCCAGCGACAGCGGCTGGATCAAAGGTGTCAGCTGTCCCAACGCCCCCAGAATGCGCTGCGATTCGAAGACGTATTTGGTGAAGTCCGGCCTGATCACCACGGCCTCGGGACAGGCCTTCAGCGCCTTGAACATGGGCATGGCGGAGCCGACGCCGTATTGGCGCGCGACATAGCAGGCGGTGGAGACGACCCCGCGCTTGCCGCCGCCGACGATGACCGGCTTGTCGCGCAGTTCCGGCCGGTCGCGCTTCTCCACCGAGGCGTAGAAGGCGTCGCAGTCCATGTGGGCGATGGACAGCTGGTCAAGTTCGGGATCGGCGACGATGCGCCGCGACCCGCACACCGGACAGCGACGCTCGGGCGGCCCGGCGGGATCTTCGCCGGTCCACAGGCAGTCGCGACAGATGGCCTTGATGGCCACGCTTAAGGTCTCCGTAAGGTTGGCTTCACCCCAACTTAAGACTGCTCGCCTACGAATGCGACCAACGAGGCGTCCCGCGTTCGAGGGGCGCGCAGGTCAGGTGATGATGTCCAAGAAAGTCCTCATCGTCGAGGATAACGAGCTGAACATGAAGCTTTTTCATGATCTGCTCGATTCCCAGGGCTATGAGACCCTGCAGACCCGCGAGGGTTTGCAGGCGCTCGCCTTGGCGCGCGCCCATCATCCCGACCTGATCCTGATGGATATCCAGTTGCCGGAAATCTCGGGCCTGGAGGTCACCAAATGGCTGAAGGACGACGAGGAGCTGAACCACATCCCCGTCATCGCCGTCACCGCCTTCGCCATGAAGGGCGACGAAGAGCGGATCCGTCAGGGCGGCTGCGAAGCCTATATCTCTAAGCCGATTTCGGTGATGCATTTTCTTGAAACCATCCGGCAGCACCTCGGATGAGCGCCCGTATCCTCGTCGTCGACGATGTGGACGTGAATGTCCGCCTGCTCGAAGCCAAGCTGACCATCGAATATTACGATGTGCTGACCTGCAACGACGGCCTGTCGGCCCTGACCATCGCCGCCGAGCACCAGCCGGACCTGATCCTGCTTGACGTCATGATGCCTGGCATGGACGGGTTCGAGACGTGCCGACGGCTGAAGGCCCAGGCGGAGACGCGCCATATCCCCGTTGTGCTCGTCACGGCGCTGGACGGGCGCGAGGATCGGATCAAGGGGCTTGAGGCCGGCGCCGACGACTTCCTGACCAAGCCTATCGACGACGTCATCCTGTTCGCGCGGGTCAAGTCGCTGACGCGGCTGAAGCACGTCATGGACGAACTGCGCGAGCGCGAGGAAAGCGGCCGTCGCCTGGGCGTCGATTCGGACAATGCCGCGCGGCTGCGCAGCGAGGGCGGGCGGGTTCTAATCGTCGATGACGACCAGCGTCAGGCCGAGAAGATCGCCCAGAAACTGGGCGGCGAACATCGCGTCACAATCGAAACCGATCCCGAGGCGGCGCTGGTCGCGGCCAAGGGCGCGCTGGATTTGATCATCGTCAACGTCGCCGCCGCCAGCTTCGACGGGCTTCGGATCGTCGCCCAGGCCAAGTCGGGCGATGCCCGCCGCGCGCCGATCCTGGCGATCGTGGAGCCGACCGAACGGCCGCGCATGATCAAGGCGCTGGAACTGGGCGCCGCCGACATCCTGCCGCGCCCAGTAGATACCGAAGAACTCTCGGCGCGGGTTCGCACCCAGATCCGACGCAAACGCTACACCGACTTCCTGCGCCAGAAGCTGGACAGCAGCATGGAAATGGCCGTCACCGACGCCCTGACCGGTCTGCACAATCGGCGCTACATGACCGGCCAGTTGCAGGCGCTGGTGGGTCGTGCGGCCCAAGGCGGGGCCCAGGTGGCCGTACTGGTTCTGGACATCGACCACTTCAAGTCGGTCAACGACAGCTTCGGCCACGACGCTGGCGATGAGGTGCTGGTGGAGTTCGCCGTGCGCCTGGCCACCAATGTCCGGGCCGTGGACCTGCCATGCCGCATGGGCGGGGAGGAGTTCGTGGTGGTCATGCCGGGCGCCAGTCTGGAAGACGCCGGCCGCGTCGCCGAACGGATTCGCCGCGACGTCGCCTCCGCGCCGTTCCGCGTCATGGGCGGCAAGGAGCAGATCACCATCACCATCTCGATCGGCGTGGCCGCCACGACCGGCGACGGCGATACGCCCGAGGGCTTGCTGAAGCGCGCCGACGAAGGGGTCTATGAGGCTAAGGCCGCCGGCCGCAACCGGGTCATCGCCAAGGCGGCGTAACAAGGGCGTCCAGACAACGAAAAACGCCCGGCTGGAGACCAGCCGGGCGTTTTCAATTTTCAGCCGATCAAGGCTTACTTGATCTTGCCTTCCTTGAACTCGACGTGCTTGCGCACGACGGGGTCGTACTTCTTGACGACCATTTTCTCGGTCATGGTGCGGGCGTTCTTCTTGGTGACATAGAAGAAGCCGGTGTCGGCCGTGGAGTTCAGGCGGATCTTGATGGAAGCCGGTTTGGCCATCGGAATTACCTCTGCGACGGCGAAAGCCGCTTAAAATAAGAGGCGCGGAACATACTCAGGATCGCCCCAAAGTCAACGGGCGCGATGCCACGTTGATGAGGCGGAACGCACATATAGTCTGACCGCATGAAAATCGCCTTCCTGCTGGCCGCTGCGGCCCTGATGTCCTTGTCGTGCGTCGGCGTCGCTACGGCCGATCCGGCTCAGTCCCAGGACGATTTCCTGGCGCGGTTGAACGCCCTGTGCGGCCAACGATTCGAAGGCCGGGTCGTCACCACCGACGCCGCCGACGCCAAGTTCGCCAGCGAGCGGCTGGTCATGCAGGTCCGCGACTGTTCGCCGGATGAGGTGCGTATTCCCTTCGCCGTGGGGTCGGATCGTTCGCGCACCTGGGTCGTGACCAAGACCGACACGGGCCTTCGACTGAAGCACGATCACCGACACGCGGACGGCACGACCGACGTGCTGCACTGGTACGGCGGCGATACGGTCAACGCCGGCACGGCTGAGCGTCAGGAATTCCCCGTCGACGCCGAATCGATCGCCCTGTTCAACGAAAACGACGCGGCCTTCTTGACCACCAATGTCTGGGCAATGGAGGTTCATCCCGACCGGATGTTCGCCTACGAGCTGCGTCGCCCCAACCGGCATTTCCGCGTCGAGTTCGACCTCACCAAGCCGATGGCCGACTAGGGTCAGATGGCGCGCCAGGCCTGGATCGGCCGCACTGTGGCGCAGGCGGGGCCGCCGTCCTTGGCGCGGCCGGGCAGGACGACTTCCAGCACCTCGCCTTGGCGCGCCTGGGCCAGCAGATCGGCGGGAATCTCGTGGACGTCGATCTTGGCGCGTCGGCTCCATTCGCTGGCGTGCTGGCCTGCTGACGTGCCGATCGCGATATAGACGAACCGCCGCGTTGCACTCTCGCGCCGCACGAAGGGGCCGGTCAGGCGGCCATCCTCGGACAGGGTGACGGGCGCGTCGAAGCTGATCGGACCGTCGGCGGCGATGTGCTGCTCGACCGGCATGTTCGCCTTGTCCTGCAGGCTGTAGGCGACGCCCGCGACCGGATCGGCGATCGTCAGGCGCAGGGTGATCGTCGTTCCGGCCATGTCAGTCCCTGTGCTCGACCGTGTGCCGACCCCGCACCATCCGAACGAAGGGCAGGGGGCGGTTCGGGTGTTTCAGCCGCTCGGCCAACTCCCCCAGCACGAAACGGGTGATGGCCGGCAGATCCAGTGTGCGCGCCTCGTCCAACGGCAGCCAGGCGATCTCGTCCAGTTCACCCGACCCTGCGGTCGGCTCCGGGCTCAGCAGGGCCTCAGCCGGGGCCATGAAGAACCGGGCGTCGAACCGGCGGGTCCGGCCCGGCGGCGTAATGGCGCGCGCGACATAGGACAGGACCGACAGATCGGGCAGGGCGCCCGCTTGGCGATACTCACGCCACGGGCCGGCGACGGAGGCGCGGGGCGCCGGCCTCCCCAGAATCAGCCCTGTCTCTTCAAAGGTCTCGCGCACCGCCGTCAGGGCCAGGGCGCGGGCGCGACGGCTCGGCAGTTCGCCTTCTAGCCGCCGAGCTACATTGGACGACAACTCACCCGTCGCGGCGGCGGTGAAGTCGCTGCGATCAATCCGCCCGCCCGGAAACACCCATTTCGACGCCATGAACACATGCCCTGGCGCGCGCCGCCCCATCAGCACCTCGGGCCGATCGCCGCCGCGCGTCAGAATCAGCGTCGCCGCATCCTTCGGCCGCTGAGCCCCGCCGACACGCGGGGTGTCGGCCAGATCCTGAGCGGCGTCGAAGGGGGTCACTTGCGCTTGCCCTTCCTCACGCCCTTCAGGCCGCCGGAGGGTTTGGAGCCGTTGCGGGGCTTGGGGCCGCCGGGCCGGTTCTTGCCGCGCATCGGCGGGCCGTCGCCGCCGCGTCCGCGAATGCCATACCGGGGCGCGGGGGCGTTGGGATCGCGGGGTTCGGGCTCGCTGAGCATTTCGAACACCAGACCGCCCGTGACGGGGGTCGCCTCGCGTAGCTTAACCTCCACCATCCGGCCCAGGGTGAAGCGTTTGCCGGTGCGTTCGCCGACCAGGGCGTGGGCGCGGTCGTCGTGGGTGAAGTATTCGCTGCCGAGCGTGGAGACGGGCACCAAGCCGTCCGCGCCCGTGTCCTCCAGACGAATGAACAGGCCGAACCGCGTCACGCCGGTGATCCGCCCGGCGAAGGTCGCGCCGACGTGCTCTTCCAGATAGGCGGCGATGTAGCGGTCCATGGCATCGCGCTCGGCGGCCATCGACCGGCGCTCGGTCATCGTAACGCCCTCGGCGATGGCCGGCAGTTCGGCGATCTCGCGGTCGGTCAGTCCGTCCTTACCCAAGCCCAGCGCCCGGATCAGGCCGCGGTGGACGATCAGGTCGGAATAGCGCCGGATCGGCGAGGTGAAGTGGGCGTAGCGATCCAGGTTCAGGCCGAAGTGGCCGATGTTCTCAGGAGAGTAGATCGCCTGCATCTGGCTGCGCAGGACCACCTCGTTGACCACGTCGGCGTGTTCGGTGTCGCGCGTCTCGTCCAGCAGTTTGTTGAACCGCTTGGTCGTGCCGGGCTCGCCCTTGTTCCAGGGCTTGCCGATGGTCGACAGGAAGTCGGCCAGGTTGAAGATCTTCTCCTGGCTGGGCGTATCGTGGACGCGGTAGATCAGCGGCGTCTTCTTCTGCTCCAGCGTTTCGGCGGCGCAGACGTTGGCCTGGATCATCATCTCTTCGATCAGCCGGTGCGCCTCTAGCGAGGCGCGCTTCTCGATGGAGGCGATGCCGCCGCCCCCTTCTTCGTCGGCGGGCGCCATGCGGATGCGGCGTTCAGCCGATTCGATCTGCAGCGGGCTGCGCTTCAGCCGGCCCTTCAGCATGGCGTGATAGGCGTTCCACAGCGGATAGAGGATCGCCTCCATGATCGGGCCGGTCGTGTCGTCAGTTTGCCCATCAATGGCGGCCTGCGCCTGTTCGTAGCTGAGCTTGGCGTGCGACCGCATCAGGCCGCGCACGAACCGGTGGCCGGTCTTTCGTCCGTCCTTGTCGAAGACCATCCGCACGGCGAGACAGGCGCGGTTCTCGCCCTCCTTCAGGCTGCACAGACCGTTCGACAGCACTTCCGGCAGCATCGGCTCGACGCGATCGGGGAAATAGGTCGAGTTGCCCTTGTCGCGCGCCTCGCGGTCCAGCTGGCTGCCGGGGCGGACGTAGGCGGCGACGTCGGCGATGGCGACCCAGACGATCCACCCGCCCTCATTCTTCGGATCCTCGTCGCGCGCCGCATAGACGGCGTCGTCGTGGTCGCGCGCATCGGCGGGGTCGATGGTGATGAAGGGCACCTCGCGCAGGTCCTCGCGCCCCTTCAGCGTCGGCAGGGCCTGATGCTCGGCCTCGCGTTCGACCGCTTCGGAGAAGCCCGTCGGGACGCCGTGGGCGTGGATGGCGATCAGGGAGGCGGCGCGGGGATCATCCTCCTTGCCGATGTGCTCCAGAATCTTGCCGCGCTTGGGACCGTAGCGGTGGTCGCCTTTCTCAATGGCGGCCAGAACCAGGTCGCCGTCACGCAGGTCGCCGGACTGGGCCTGAGGCACCAGCAGCACGTCCTTGGACCGGCGGTCGACCGGCTCGACGCGGGTCTCACGCGCCGACTTGCGGATCACGCCCAGGACGCGGTTGGCCCCCACGTCCAGCTTCTTGATCAGCCGGGCTTCCCAACCCTCCGCGCCGCGCTGGAACTTCACCAGCACGCGATCGCCCAGGCCAGGGGCGGCCTTGGACTTGTCGGGCATCAGAAGGGCGCGCGGGGCGTCGGGGCTGGCCTCGACCAGGCGAACATACAGTTCGCCGTCGCTATCGCGTTCGATCACATCGGCGACGCCGACGGGGGGCAGGGCGCCGGCTTCGGAAAAGCCCTTGCGACCGCGTTTGCCCAGTCGCCCTTCGGCTTCCAGTTCGCGGATCATTTCGCGCAGGGCCCGGCGGTCGCCGCCTTTCAGTCCGAAATGGCGCGCGATGTCGGTCTTCTCGGCCGATCCGGCCTCGCGCAGAAAGGCGACGAGGGTGTCTTTGTCGGGGAGACCGGCGGGCGGCCTCTTGGATGATTTGGTCATTATGTCTTTCGTAGCGCGGAACCGCGCCCTTGAGTAAATCTTGAGGGGTCAAATCTTGCGTGAGTTGACCATGTGAAGGCGGGGCTTCAGCTTCCGCCCGTCCCGAATGGAGTTTTCGATGTCCCTGACCGCCCCCGCCCTGAGCGCGACCGTCTCGTCGCCGCTGGATCTGATCGGCAAGACGCCGATGGTGGAGGTGACGAAGATCGACACCGGCCCGTGCCGCCTGCTGCTGAAGCTGGAGTCCCAGAACCCCGGCGGTTCGATCAAGGACCGGATCGCCATCTCCATGCTGGACGCCGCCGAGCGCGAAGGCTTCCTGAAGGAAGGCGGCACCATCGTGGAGGCGACGGCGGGCAATACCGGTCTGGCGTTGACGCTGGTCGGTCGGGCCCGGGGATATAAGGTGCTTCTGGTCATTCCGGACAAGATGTCCAAGGAAAAGATCCAGCATCTCAGGGCGATGGGCGCCGATGTTCGCCTGACGCGTTCGGACGTGCCGCATGGTCACCCGGAATATTACACCGACATGGCCGAGCGTCTGGCCCAGGGCATTCCCGGCGGCTTCTACGTCAATCAGTTCGCCAACGCCGCCAACGCCGAGGCCCATGTGAAGACAACGGGCCCGGAAATCTGGGAGCAGACGGGGGGCGACATCGACGCCTTCGTCGCCGGCATCGGCTCGGGCGGCACGATCACCGGCACGGCGCAGTTTCTGAAGAGCGTTGGCTCGAAGGCCCAGATCATCCTGGCGGATCCCGTCGGCTCGACCCTGGCCGGCATCGTCAACGACGGCGTGCCGGGGCCGGAAGGCAGCTACACTGTTGAGGGAATCGGTCAGAACTTCGTGCCCGACACGGCGGACATGAGTCTGATCGACAAGGCCTATTCGATCCCCGACGCCGAGGCGATCGCCACCGCGCGCGAGCTGCTTTTGAAGGAAGGCATCTTGGCCGGCTCGTCGTCCGGCACCCTGATCGCCTCAGCCCTGCGCTGGTGCCGCGAGCAGACCGAGCCGAAGACCTGCGTCACCTTCGTCTGCGACACCGGGGCCAAGTACCTGTCCAAGGTCTACAACGACGCCTGGCTGGCGGATCAGGGCCTGGGCGAGCGCGAGCTGCATGGCGACCTGTCGGACCTGATAAACCGCAAATACGAGAAGGGCGATGTCGTCGTCGCCGGGCCGGGCGACACCCTTGACACTGCCTTCAAGCGCATGAAGGGCGCCGACGTATCGCAACTGCCGATCATCGAAGACGGCCGGCTGGTCGGGATCCTGGACGAAAGCGACCTGATCCGCATCATGAACACCGACGAGATCACGCGAAAGGAGCGGTTCGCCAAGCCGGTGGCTTCGGCCATGACCCGCGATCTGGACACGCTTCAGGTTAATGAGCCTCTGGACGCTCTGATCCCTGTCTTCGACCGCGACCGCGTGGCCATCGTGCTGGACGGCGAGCGGTTCGTCGGCCTGATCACCCGCACCGACCTGATCAACCACCTCAGCTTGAACCGGTAAGTCCATGAGCGACAAGAAGAACAGCCAGGGCTTTTCGACCCGCGCCATCCATGCGGGCCAACATCCTGACCCGACCACGGGCGCGGTGATGACCCCGATCTACGCGACCTCGACCTACGCCCAGGAAAGCCCGGGCGTGAACAAGGGTTATGAGTATGCGCGGGGCAAGAACCCGACGCGCGAGGCGTTCGAGGCCTGTATCGCGGACCTGGAGGGCGGCACGCACGGGTTCGGCTTCGGCTCGGGCATGGCGGCGACCTCGACGGCGCTGGAGTTGCTGGATGCGGGCGATCACATCGTCACGGGCGACGACCTGTACGGCGGCTCGTGGCGACTGTTCGAGCGGGTGCGTCGGCGAACCATGGGGCTGGACTTCGCCTATGTGGACCTGAGCGACCTCGCGGCGGTCGAGGCGGCGATCACGCCTAAGACCAAGATGCTGTGGGTCGAGACGCCCACCAATCCCCTGATGAAGCTGGCCGACATCGCCGCCCTGTCGAAGGTGGCCAAGGCGCATGGTCTGCTGCTGGTCGTGGACAACACCTTCGCCACCCCGTTCTGCCAGCAGCCGCTGAGCCTGGGGGCGGACGTGGTGATGCACTCGGCGACCAAATACCTGAACGGCCATTCGGACATTATCGGCGGGGTGCTGGTGACGGCCGACGCCGAGTTGGCGACGCGGATCAAGTTCCTGCAGAACTCGGTCGGCGGGATCATGGGGCCGTTCGACGCCTTCCTGGCCAACCGGGGCTTGAAGACCCTGGCGCTGCGGATGAAGGCGCACTGCGAGAACGCGCTGACCATCGCACGCTGGCTGGAGACGCGCGCGGGGATCGCCAAGGTGATCTACCCCGGCCTGATCGCCCACCCGCAGCATGAATTGGCCGCGCGCCAGATGCACGGCGGCTTTGGGGGGATGGTGACGGTGATCCTGGAGGGCGATCTGGAGCGCACCAAGCGGGTGCTGGAACGGGTTCAGGTCTTCACCCTGGCGGAATCGTTAGGCGGGGTTGAAAGCCTGGTGAACCACCCGGCCATCATGACCCACGCCAGCGTGCCCAAGGAGGTGCGCGAGGCGGGCGGCGTGACCGACAACCTGATCCGGCTGTCGGTCGGGGTCGAGAATGTCGAGGACCTGATCGCGGATCTCGATCAGGCCCTGGGCTGATCTCAGCTGGAAGGAAGGGCTGTCTGGTGGCCGGTGACCGGCGGCAGCTTCTTCTTGGGGGCGGCGCGCTTGACCGGGGCTTTTGCGGGCTTGGGCAGGGCCGCGCGGCGGGCCATTTCGGTGTCGATGACCGGGATGATGTCGCTGGCGGCCATGACCTGGGTCGAGGCGCCGTGTTCGACCAGGCGGGCGGCGTTGGCGCGCAGCGTCGTCAGGTCGGCGTCGGTCATCGCGGGGATCATGTCGGCGAGCGGGGTCATGTCGGCATCCGTATGCAGAAGCCTCAGGGCTGGCGCGACAGGCGCCAGCCCTTCAGCTGATTGAAGGCGATTTCCACCGTCACGCGGTCGCCCAGCAGCGAGACGCCCGTCTGGGCGCCCAGCGAGGGCAGGACCGTGATCAAGTGGCCGTTGTCCAGGCGAACGCGACGGCCGCCGAGCGGCATCAGTTTGATTACCTCGCCGTCGAAGGCGATCACGCCAGCCCTGGTCGGGGCCGGCTCGTTCGTGTTGGACGCTTGGATCGTGTCCTACTCCGCCGCCGTAAGGCGACCGGCGGACTCTTTGCCGGAGCGCGAATCGCGCTCGATTTCGTAGGAAATCTTCTGGCCTTCGTTCAGCGAGCCGACGCTCGAGGTTTCGACGGCCGAGGCGTGGACGAAGACGTCCTTGCCGCCGTCATCGGGCGCGATGAAGCCGTAGCCTTTGGTGGGGTTGTACCATTTTACAGTGCCGGTAGCCATTTGGAGACCTCCGTCTGGCGTTGACCGCAGGGAGGGATCCCTGGTCGGCCTGTCGGGTCTGAATGGGATCGGCTTTTGGACCTCGGTGCGTGATGCAAAGGGAGCAGCGGCGTTACGCAGAGAGATCGACCAGACCTAGATGGGCGCCCGACAACCGTTGCGCAAGGGGCTGGCGATCAGAAGGCGTAGGCGACCTTGGCGACCAGGGCGTCCTCATATTGTTCGCCGAAGGTGTGGGCGTCCGTGTCGTAATAGCGCAGGTCCAGTTCCAGGGCGTTGGTGAGGGCGTAGGTCACGCCGGCGTTCCAGCCGGTGTAATCGGGCGCGCCGTTCTGTTCGCGACGACCAACGGCGACCGTGCCGTTCAGCTGGGGCGTGAAGTCCCAGCCCAAGCGGCCCTCGACCCAAGTGAAGCTGTCGGTCGAGCCGGCGGCGTCGGGCGAATACTGGACCTGCAGTCGCGCGCTGGCCGGGCCGATCGAGCGGCTGGCGTTGCCGGTGATCTCCCAGGCGTCCTGATCATAGCCGGCTTCGGCGTCGAGGCGGTTCTTGTAGGCGACGTTGAAGTCGAACCGATAGCCGAAGGCTTCAGGCTGATAGCCGACCACAAACTCGGCCTCGACGTTGGAGCCGCCGGCCTGGATCGTCTGGAAGCCGGGGCCGACGTAGAACAGGCCGTCCGCGCTTTCCCAGGTCGCCGAGCCGAAGGCGTAGCCGTCGTTGCCGGACTTGGACGCATCCTTGGAGCGGTTGTCCGTGCCCGCGCCCAGTTCGAAGGACCAGGCGTCGCGCGCGGACGTCGGGGCGGACCCAGACGCCGACTGGGCGGCGGCCGGCAGCGCAACGGCGAGCGCGGAGACGGAGAGGGCGGCGAGGATGGTCGTGCGGATCATGGGGGCTCCAGCGCGAGAGAAGCGGATTTGCGCCGCCTTTAGCGTGCTCCGGCCTTGATGGCGAATTCCTCCGTGGCCTGAGCGAACTCTTGTCGCAGGCGCGCGACCAGTTCGGCGGTCGGCAGGACGTCGTGGATGGCGCCCGCGCCCTGGCCGGCGGACCAGACGGTCTTCCAGGCCTTAGCCTCGTCGCCCATGTCCAGCTTGTGCTCGGGCAGGGTCTTCGGATCGATGCCGTTCTCGATCAGCGACTTGCTCATGAAGTTGGCAGGGATGCCGGACACGGCGGGCGTGTGGACGATGTCGGTCGCGCCGCTGTCGATGACCATCTGCTTGTACGCGTCGGCGGCCATGGCTTCGGTCGTGTTGATGAAGCGCGTGCCCATATAGGCGAAGTCCGCGCCCAGCATCAGGGCGGCCGCCACGTCCTGACCCGTCGAGAGCGCGCCCGACAGGATGATGGTCCCCTTGAAGAAGCTGCGAACCTCATTGACCAGGGCGAAGGGGTTGATGATGCCCGCATGGCCGCCCGCGCCGTTGGCGACCAGGATCAGACCATCGACGCCCGCCTCGGCCGCCTTTCGCGCATGGCGAATGTTGGCGATGTCATGGAAGACCTGACCGCCGTAGCCATGGACCGCGTCGACCACGTCGCGCACGGCGCCCAAGGAGGTGATGATCAGCGGCACCTTCTCCTCCACCGACACCATCATATCGGCCATCAGCCGGGGGTTGGTCGGATGAACGATGTGGTTGACGCCGAAAGCCGCGGCCTCGGGCTTCAGCCGACCTTTGATCTCCTGAATCCAGTCCCGATAGCCCTCGGTCGTGCGCTGGTTCAGCGACGGGAAGGTGCCGATCACGCCCGCATTGCAGGCCTCGACCACCAGATCCGGTCCGGACACCAGGAACATCGGCGCCGAAATGATCGGCAGGATCAGACCCTTTTGCAGCGAAGCGGGAATGGCCACGGACGTCTCCTTTGGTTTTCTTTCGCTACGCTTAGCGGGCTGTCGCCGGGGAAGGCAATCGCGGGGATTTCAGACGGTGGCGCGAAAAATGAGTCTAATTCGTCTAATCTCCGGTCGGGGGCGGGGTGAAATAGGGCGGTGGCCGGCGTCGGGTGAAAACCGGCCATCATACAGCGGTTCGGGCGTAGGGTCGGTCGATTGACGCTGGTCGCGGCGAAGGCGTTGAAAGGGCGAGGGAAGCCGTCCGGGATTAGGATGGCTGGCCCGTCTCAATCCTCCCCCACCGGGGGAGGGGGACCGCGAAG
>NZ_DLTK01000152.1:0-429 GCF_002500885.1 Brevundimonas sp. UBA7838 | reverse complement strand
CCGCGAAGCGGTGGAGGGGGCTGATCGCGCACCTGCCGATGAATATGGTCCACAACAGCAGCCAGTTCGCTCAAAACATCGCGCGCCGGAATACGAAGGACGGAAATGCCGCGTGCGTTGAGCCATTCTGTCCGCCGGTTGTCGTGCTCCACCGCCTCAGCTTGGGAATGGCTTTCGCCGTCCACCTCGACCGCAAGGCGAGCGTCCTCGCAATAGAAGTCCAGAATGTACGGACCGATGGGGTGCTGGCGGCGAAAGCGAATGCCGTCGAGCCGGCGCCCTCTGATGTGCTGCCACAGGAGAACTTCCGGCAGGGTCATCGTGCGGCGCAGGTCGCGGGCGCGGGCGACGGTTTTCTTAGGTGCGTAGGTCATTTGCGTCATGGACCGCATACGCGGCCGGCCCCCTCCACCGCTTCGCGGGATCGGA
>NZ_DLTK01000155.1:0-2693 GCF_002500885.1 Brevundimonas sp. UBA7838 | reverse complement strand
CTGGATGCCGGCGACCTCGGCATCGCCGCCCTGCACGCCCAGGCCTTCGCCGCGCCGTGGGGGGCCGACACCTTCGCCGATCTGTTGTCGCAACCGGGCGTGCTGGCGGTCAGTGAGCCCGACGGCTTCATCCTTATCCGGACCGTGGTCGACGAGGCGGAAATCCTGACCCTGGCCGTGGTCCCGTCCGCACGCCGCCACGGACTGGGGCGACGTCTGGTCGAGGCGGCGGCCCTCGCTGCGGTCCAGGCCGGCGCGACGCGGCTGTTCCTGGAGGTCGCCGACGACAATGTCGCCGCGCGCAGCCTGTATGAGCGGACCGGGTTCGACCCGATCGGTCTCCGCAAAGCCTATTATGCGGGCGCCGACGGATCGCGGACCGATGCTGTGGTGATGAGCCGCGACCTCTGTGCGCCGGACGCCAACCTGACGCTTCCCTGATGCGATCCAAGCCCCTATTCTAGGCGCATGGACCGGATCGAAAAACTCTGCGCCGAGCGCGGCATGCGTATGACCGAACAGCGCCGGGTGATCGCCCGGGTGCTGTCTAACGCCGCGGACCACCCGGATGTGGAAGAGCTGTATCGCCGCGCGTCGGCCATCGATCCGCACATCTCCATCGCCACCGTCTATCGCACCGTGCGCCTGTTCGAAGAGGCGGGCGTGGTCGAGAAGCATGACTTCGGCGACGGCCGCAGCCGCTATGAAGAGGCCGGCGACGATCACCACGATCACCTGATCGACACCAAGTCGGGCGAGGTGATCGAATTCTTCGACGCCGAGATCGAGCGGCTGAAGAATGAGATCGCGGAACGGCTGGGCTTCCAGCTGATCGGCCACAAGCTGGAGCTCTACGGCGTTGCGATCGAGGGCGCCGAGCCGTCCAAGCGCGAAGGCCTGATCTTCACCCGCCATGCGGCGCGGATCGATCCCGCCGATGTGGATGCGGGCTGACGCTCGGCTTGTCGCGACGCTTGCGGGCGATCATAAGCCCACGATGACCGAGACCCTGGTTCCTCAAGTCGAGACGGCGCCCCAAAAACGTCTGTTCATCAAGACCTACGGCTGTCAGATGAACGTCTATGATAGTGAGCGCATGGCTGATGTGCTGCGCCCGCTGGGTTATGGCGTCACCGACGACGTGAAGGCCGCCGACTTCGTCATTCTGAACACCTGCCACATTCGCGAGAAGGCGGCCGAGAAGATCTACTCCGAGCTCGGCAAGCTGCGGGAGATGCGCGACATCCGGCGCGAAACCGGCGGGGATCTGACCATCGCGGTCGCCGGCTGCGTCGCCCAGGCCGAGGGCGAGGAGATCATGCGTCGCCAGCCGGCCGTCGACATCGTCGTCGGTCCCCAGGCCTATCACCAACTGCCCGAGCTTCTGACCCGCACGGCGCGGGCGCGGGGCGAGCGGATCGGCGCCGACTTCGCTCCCGACGACAAGTTCGACGCCCTGCCCGCAGCCCGGTTCACCGAGGGGCCGACCGCCTTCCTGACGGTGCAGGAGGGTTGCGACAAGTTCTGCACCTTCTGCGTCGTGCCCTATACGCGCGGCGCCGAATGGTCGCGGCCGATGGCGGCGGTGCTGGAAGAGGCGAGACAACTGGCGGATCGGGGCGTGCGCGAGGTCACCCTGCTGGGCCAGAACGTCAACGCCTATGACGGCGAGCGGCCGGACGGGCGAAAGGCGACCCTGGCCGAACTGGCCTATGCTCTGGCCGAGATCCCCGGCCTGGACCGCATCCGCTATACGACCAGCCATCCCAACGACATGGCCGATGAATTGATCGCCGCGCATGGCGATCTGGACGCCTTGATGCCCTATCTGCATCTGCCGGTTCAGGCGGGGTCGGATCGCATTTTGCGGGCGATGAACCGCAAGCACGGGCGTCAGAAATATTTCGATCTGATCGACCGGATCCGCGTCGCGCGGCCGGATATCGCCATCGCGGGCGACTTCATCGTCGGCTTCCCCGGTGAGACGGATCGGGAGTTCGAGGACACGCTGGATCTGGTGCGGCGTGTGAACTACGCCGGGGCCTTCGCCTTTGCCTATTCGCCGCGACCGGGCACGCCGGCGGCGGGCATGGGCAAACAGGTGGAGCCGAACGTCGTCAAAGACCGACTGCATCGCCTGATCGCCCTGCTGACGGAACAGCAGACCGCCTTCAACGCCGCCCAAGCCGGCCGGACGCTGAACGTGCTGTTCGACAAGACGGGACGGCACGGCCACCGTCGCCAAGCGATTGGTCGATCCCCATATCTTCAATCGGTCCACGTCGATGACGCGGATCATCTGATCGGGCAGATCGTTCCGGTTGAGATCATCGCCGGCCAGCAGAACAGTCTGTCAGGCCGGCTCATAGCAGACGGGCTCAAACAGCCGGGTCGCGCAGGCTCGGCGACAGCCCAAAAAGAAAAGGCCGCTTGATGGCGCGTGAGTCTGAATTCGTCCCCTTGAACGATGCCGAATTGCGGGCGGTCATCGGGCCGAACAGTCGCCACGTCGCCCTGATCGAGGACGCCTTCAAGGTGCTGGTCGAGGCGCCGGGCGGCGGGGTCTCCGTCAATGGCGGCGCACGCGACCGCACGGACGCCCGCCAGGTGATTGAGGATCTGGCCAAGCGCGCGGCCCTGGGCGCGGAAGTCACCGAGGCCGACGTGCGCGCAGCCCTAGGACAGGCGCGCGG
>NZ_DLTK01000154.1:493-34751 GCF_002500885.1 Brevundimonas sp. UBA7838 | reverse complement strand
GGCCGGGGCCGGGGCGCGCGCAAGCCCTTCAGCGCCGTCGCCGCCATCTCACCCGGCGCCGACAGGGTCCAGCGTCCGGCCCATTCCACGAAATCCATGACGCCCGCAGGAAGGGGCGGATCGTCCAGCACGCTGTCGATCGCCTTCAGTCGCCGGTTCGACCCGGTCGTCTCGAACACCTCGGACACCACGCCCCGGATCAGGCGCGGCCCCAGCGGCACGGCGACCTGATCGCCCCGCGCCAAATCTCCGTGGGCCAGGCTCAGCGCCTCGGGAACCTCGTAGTCGAAGGCCTCCGGCACCGGCAGGGGAATGAGGACCGAGGCGACTTTCACCGAACTGCGCCCTCGGCTATGAAGCCGCCCATGAAACTCTTTCTCGATACCGCCGACGTCGCCGTCATCAAGGACATGGTCCCCACCGGAATGGTGGATGGCGTCACCACCAATCCGTCGCTGATCGCCAAGTCGGGTCGGAACATCGCCGAGGTCATCGCCGAAATCTGCGCCCTGGTCGAGGGGCCGATTTCCGCCGAGGCCGTCTCGCTCGATTTCGAGACCATGGTCAAGGAAGGCGACAAACTGGCCGCCATCGCGCCGAACGTGGTGGTGAAACTGCCCCTGACCTGGGATGGCCTGCGCGCCTGCCGCGTCTTCACCGACAAGGGCATCAAGACCAACGTCACCCTTTGCTTCTCGGCCGCCCAGGCGCTGCTGGCCGCCAAGGCCGGCGCCACCTTCGTCTCGCCGTTCGTCGGACGTCTGGAAGACAACGGCGCCGACGGCATCGGCCTGCTGGAAGAAATCCGCGTCCTATATGACGTGCACGGTTTCGAGACCCAGATCCTGGCCGCGTCCCTGCGCAATGTGGGCCATGTCGCCGCCGCCGCCGTCGCCGGATCGGACGCCGCCACCTTCGGCGCCGACACATTCAAGGCCTTGGTGAACCACCCGTTAACCGACAAGGGTCTTGATGCCTTCGTGGCGGACTGGGCCAAGACGGGTCAGTCTATTCTGTAGCATCGCGGTTCCCGGAGAGGTCTGTTTGAGCGGCTCATTGGACCTTTTCGAAACGTCGGAATCGGCCGCAACGCCCCATATCGGCGACGGCTTGCATTGGCCCGACGTGCGCGGCTGGCTGCAGACCCACCCTCAGACCCTGCTGGACGACCGCTCTCTGCTTGAAGAGATCGGTCTGCGGCCGCACGGCCGCAACGTGGTCGAGTTCGGCGCCGCCGCCCTGACGCGGCTTGAGGCCGTGGTCGAGCGCGAGACCGGCGCCCGGCGCGAGATCGAACTGATCGCCCGCGCCAACTTCGCCGCCCAGACCCAGACGCATGTCGCGACCCTGGACCTGATGGAGGCCAAGAACCATTCCGATCTGGCCCGTCGGCTGGATGCAGCGGCGCAGGGGCGGTTCGGCTTGGCCGGCGCCGCCATCGCCCTGGAAAAACCCGGCGGCGTGCCCTTCGGCTGGCGCGCGCTGGAAGAGGGCGACGTCGACAATCTGCTGGGCGAGCACGGCCTGACCTGGCTGGGCCCGATGATCCAGGGACTGAACTTCTTCGGCGCGGCCGAGGAACAGGTGCGGTCTATCGCCCTGGTCCGCATGGCCCCGCACCTGACGCCGGGCGGGCCGCCGCGCCCCTGCATCTGCGCCTTCGGCTCGCCCGAGCCCGAAGGCTTCACCCCCAACATGGGCTGCGAACTGGCCGCCTTCCTGGCGCGGGTGACGGAGCGGATGGCGGAGCGATGGCCGGTTCTGAACTGACCGCCTCCGACGCCCTGCGCGCCTGGCTGGACCATCTGGCGCACGAGCGTCGGCTGTCGCCGCGCACGCTGGAGGCCTATGGCCACATCGGGCGGCTCTATGTCGCCTTCCTCGAACGCCATCGCGGCGAGACCCTGTCGCTAAACGACATGGGCACGATCACCGCCGCCGAGGTCCGCGCCCACATGGCCGAGCGCCGCTCAGGCGAGCACCCGCTGGCGGCCCGGTCGCTGAGCCAGAGCCTGTCGGCCATTCGCGGATTTCATGCCTTCCTCGATCGGCGGTTGGACACCCCCGCTCCACAGCTGGCCCTGGTGCGCGGCCCCAAGGTCAAGCCGTCCCTGCCCCGGCCGGTGACCGAGGATCAGGCGCGCGGCCTGCTGGCCGAACCGGACGCCGATCCCGACGCCGAACCGTGGGAGGCCGCGCGTGACAGAGCTGTCCTGACCCTGCTTTACGGCTGCGGCCTGCGGATCTCCGAGGCCATGTCCCTGACCCGCGCCGATGCGCCGCTGGGTGAAACCCTGCGCATCGTCGGGAAGGGGTCCAAAACGCGGATCGCGCCGATCCTGCCCGCGGTGCGCACCGCAGTGGACGCCTATCTGGCTCTATTGCCATTCCCGGTCCAGCCTGCCGACGCTCTGTTCCGCGCGCGCCGCGGCGGCCCGCTCAGCCCCCGTCATGTCCAGGCCTCGGTCCAGCGGCTGCGCGGGCGGCTGGGCCTGCCCGAGCGCACCACGCCCCACGCCCTGCGCCACAGTTTTGCGACCCATCTGTTGGGCGCCGGCGCCGATCTGCGGTCGATCCAGGAACTGCTGGGCCACGCCAGCCTGTCGACGACCCAGAAATACACCGGCGTCGATGCGGATCGTCTTTTAAACGCCTATGCGGCCGCCCATCCCCGCGCCTAGCGACGCGGCGCGGGCGGAGCCGGTGGCACGCCGACGTCGGGCTGGGCCGGCATCAGGTTTCGACCCAGCGCCCGTTGATCCGGCACGGCGTAGCTGATCGGCAGGGGACAGTTGTTCTGGTCGCGCCGATCCAGCAGCAGATAGCGCCGGACCTGTCCATCATCGAGCGATCGATCCAGCGTCATGGCGCCGACGCCGCTTTGCCGAGCCTGCATCAGCGGATCGCCACAACGCTGCGTGGCCTCCCTTGGTGCGGAAACAACGACAAGATCGCGGCTGGTAATCGCGCTGGAAGACGCCGCCGCGGGGTCGGACAGGGCCAGCATAAGCAAGGTCAGCATCGCATCCTCCTGTTTCGGCTGGGACGATACGTCGACAACCCCCGATTGGCCAGACGGTGCCGAACGCCGGGCGGGAAGGCGCAGCCGCGCTGAGACAAGACGGACAAGAATATGTCTTAGGCTCTTCGCCAAAAGCGCGTAGCCTGCCCTGTCCTGGCGAAGGCCCGAGGAGGACAGGCGGGTGCGGCCAGGGTTTGGCGAAGGATCGAGCGTGAAAACGTCGCGGCGCAAGACGCTGGGCCTGCTGGCGGCTGTTCCGTTTGTGTCCGCCCAGACCGCCATCCCACCAGACCCGCCCGATCAGGTGCGGCTCTTGCAAAATCTGTTGACGCGGATGGGCGTCGGCGTGCGTCTGAACGGAAGCGTCCAGCAGGTCTTCGTCATTGACACCGGCGCCGAACGCAGCGCGGTTTCGGCCGAGTTGGCCCAGGCCTTGGCCCTGCCGCCCGGCCGCCCGGTCGTGGTGCACGGGATCACGGCGGCTGAGGTCACGCCGACCGTCGAACTGGCGCAGATCGAGATCGGGCGGCGGCGCTTCAGCGACCTGACCCTGCCGGTCTTTCCGCGCGACGCCCTGGGCGCCGACGGCCTGCTCGGTCTGGACCTGCTGTCCCGCTCTCGCCTGACGCTGGACGTCAATGCCCGCCAGGTCGCCCTGTCGCCGTCAGGGTCGACCAGCATCGCGCTGACGACCAGCCCCGACTCAACCCGCCCCCAGCAACAGGACGTGCTGGTCGCCGGTCGTCGCGGTCGCTTCGGTCAGCTGATCCTGACCCGGATCGAGGTCGCCGGCATGGAGGTCGCGGCCTTCATCGACAGCGGCGCGCAATATTCGATCGGCAATCTGGCCCTGATGCAGGCGATCGACATCGGTCAGGCCGCCTCCCCGTCCGAGCCCGTGCGGATGGTCGGCATCGTCGGCGGCGCGGTGACGGCCCGCACAGGCACGACGCCCGCCCTGCACATCGCGGGACGATCGCTGGGCCCGACCCCGCTGCTGTTCGCCGACCTGCATGTGTTTCAGGTCATGGACCTGATTGACAAGCCGGCCCTGCTGCTGGGCGCCGATATCCTGAGCCGGTTCAGCCGCATCACTCTGGATTACGGGCGCAGCCGCGTGGCCTTCGGCGGCGTGCTGCGTCGTCGTGCGCCCGGCTGATCAGATCGCCTTGATCGCCCCGCCGTCCAGTCGGATCAGCGAGCCGGTGACATAGGCCGCCAGGGGACTGCACAGGAAGGCAGCGGTGGCGCCGAACTCCTCGGTCGTGCCGATACGGCCGACCGGGATCGATTTGACGGATTCAGCTCGCGCCTCTTGCGGCGTCGTGCCGGTGCGCTCAGCGGTCGCCTGGTCCAGCCTTTCGATCCGCGGCGTATCGATCCGCCCCGGCAGCAGGGTGTTGACCGTCACCCCGTCTGGTCCGACCTCATTGGCCAGGGTCTTGGCCCAGGCCGCGACCGAGGCCCGCAAGGTGTTGGACACGCCCAGCGCCGCCGACGGCTCGACCACTGTGATCGAGGCGACGTTCAGGATGCGCCCCCAGCCGGCCGCCCGCATGGCCGGCAGCACCCGGTCCGTCAGGCGGAAGATCGACAGCACCATCGACTCGAAATGATCGCGCCACACCGCCGGCTCAAGCCCCGACACGCCCGACGGCGGCGGCCCCCCGGTGTTGTTCAACAGGATTTCGATGTGCCCGCCCAGCAGATCCTCGGCCCGGTCCGTCGCCTTCAACAGCGCCTCATGGTCCGCCAGGTCCGCTGTGACCACGACCGCCCGGCCAGGCCCGGCCGCATTCAACGCATCCGCCACGGCCTGAAGCTTGCCTTCATCGCGCGACAGCAAGGCGACGTGCGCTCCCTCCGCGACCAGGGCCGTCGCCACGGCGCGACCCAGGCCGGATGAGCCGCCGCAGATCAGGGCGCGCTTGCCGTTCAGTTTCAGGTCCATGGTCGATCTCCGGCTCCGGTTTCCAGCTCCGCATATCGGACGCCGGCCTGCCCGGCGCAACGCGGCGTTAACCGACGCGGCGCACCTTCCTGTGCGAGCGGCCGCCAGCACCCGTTTGGACAGGCCGGGAAGGGCCCGCCCATGCCGACCAAGATGACCTCCAGCATCCGCCGCCACAGCGATCATTTCGAACCGCAGGACACCGATCCGCACGAGCAGCGCCGCCTGCGCGGCCAACTGGAGCAGATCGACTACGCCGCCTACATCGCCAACAAGGAGGTGATCGGTCACGCCCTGACCGGCGTGGACGCCGCATCGCTGCAAAAGCTGGCGGTCATGACCGCCACGGCCCGCGCCAGATGGGTGGCGGAATCGCTGCGTCTGGCTCACTCCGGCTCGGCCGTCACGCCCGATCAGGTCGCCCGCCTGACCGCCGCCCGCACCGCCTTCGACGAACTGGCCGAAGCCTATGAGGCGCTGCGCCGCATCATTGAACGGGGCTACGTCGCCCTGAGGTGACCGCATCGCCGGGCGTGTCCGGAACCGGGCGCCTTCATCATCGTTCTGCGGCCATGAAAATCGCTCGCATCGCTTCCATCGCCCTGATCGCCGGCGCAGTCCTGACGCTGGGCGCCTGCGCCACCCTGCAACGCGGCCCCGTCGGCAACGCCGCCGTGCCTCAACCCGCAAAGCCGGTCGATCTGAACCGCTACGCCGGCCTGTGGTATGAGATCGGGCGCTACGAAAACGGCTTCGAGCGCGGCTGCGAAGGGGTGACCGCCCAATATACGGTGCGCGATGACGGTCTGGTCGGGGTGCTGAACACCTGCCGACAGGGTACGGTCGATGGTCCGGAAAAAACATCAGAGGGCAAGGCGAAGATCGTCGGGGGTAGCGAAAACGCCAAGCTGAGGGTGTCCTTCTTCGGCCCCTTCTACGTCGGCGACTATTGGGTGCTGGACCACGCCGACGACTATTCCTGGTCCATCGTCGGCGAGCCGTCGGGCCGCTACCTCTGGCTGCTCAGCCGCACGGCGCAACCCTCGGCCCAGACCCGCGAAACCATCCAGAACCGCACCCGCGCCCTGGGCTACGACCTGACGCTGGTCCGGCCAACCCAACACTGATCGCCCGCCTCACGCCGCCCCGTCGCCACCTTCAAGGATCTTCCATGCGTATTGCAACGCTCGCCGCCCTGTCGGCCTTTCTGGTGTCCGCAGGATCGGCTTCGGCCGAGACCATTTCGACCCACGTCCTGGATTTGGCGCGCGGCGTCGGCGGTCGCGACGTGCCCGTCACCCTGGCGATCAAGGACGGCGACGGCGGTTGGCGACAACTGGCGACCGCGCGCACCGACGAGAACGGTCGCGTCCGCTCGTTCGGCGATCAGGTCACGACCCAGGCGGCGATCTACAAGCTGACCTTCGACATGTCGCAATATGGCGAAAAGGACGCCCAGCCCTTCTTTCCCGAGATCGACGTGGTGTTCCAGGTCCGCGACCCGAGCATCCACTACCACGTGCCCGTCGTCGTCAGCCCCTACGGCTACAGCACCTACCGCGGCAACTGAGCCAGGCCGCACGGGCGGCTGGTAGCTCGGCTCTGATTGAAAACGCCTGGTGGAGCCGAGGGGAGTCGAACCCCTGACCTCGTCATTGCGAACGACGCGCTCTACCAACTGAGCTACGGCCCCGTTTCCAGCGTGGGATCGGGTTTCACAGGCGTGGCGGACATAGAAGGCGGGCGGGCGTGGTGTCAACGGGCTTGTGCGCGCAAAGCGCGCAGGTCGGATACGGCCGTTGTCGGACCCAGGCCGAACAGGCTAGAAGCGCCCTCGCTGAATGGAGAATGAGATGGGCACCGCGCTTGCTTGGCTAATCGAAACGGTCATCGGTCTGATGATCTGGTTCATCATCGCCCAGGCCATTCTGAGCTGGTTGGTAGCGTTCGACGTCGTCAACTATCGCAACCGCTTCGTCTATTCGGTCGGAAACTTCCTTGACCGGGTCACCGCGCCCCTGCTGGAGCCGTTTCGCCGCATCATTCCGAACCTGGGCGGCATTGATATCTCACCCATCGTGGTGATCTTGCTGCTGCAATTTATTCGGATTGCGTTTGTAGCAACAGCTAAGCCGGCCCTGATCCAGTTGCTCGGCTGAGGCGACACGGCGGGCGGAAATCTGATGCGAGAGGGTTGATCCGCTCTTGCGCCGCGCGCCTTCCTTTCTAAAGGTGCCCGCCCGACCACTTTCGACCACGGTTCATGACCACGATCACCACAGTCGCCATTCTGGGCGCCGGACAGATGGGCGCAGGCATCGCGCAGGCGGTCGCGCTCGGGGGCTATTCGGTTCGCCTTTATGACGTCATCGCCGACCGGTTGCCGATGGCGCAGGGCGAGATCGCGGCCAGCCTGGCGCGTCATGTCGGACGCGGTCTGGTCGATCAGGCCGCCGCCGATGCGGCCCTGGTCCGCATCACGACAAGCGACGGAATGGCCGAGGCCGTCGCCGGCGCCGATCTGGTCATCGAGGCGGCGCTGGAAGACGAGGCCGTCAAGAAGGCCATCTATGCGCAGGTGGTGCCGCACCTGGGGCCGCAAACCCTGTTGGCGTCCAATACCTCGTCGATCTCGATCACCCGCCTGGCGTCCTCGACGGACCGGCCGGACCGGTTCGTCGGCCTGCACTTCATGAAGCCGGCGCCGGTGATGAAGCTGGTGGAGATCATCCGCGGCATCGCCACCTCGGCCGAGACCCACTCCGCCGCCGTCGCCTTCGCCGAGAGCCTGGGCAAGACCACCACGGACGCCGAGGATTTTCCCGCCTTCATCGTCAACCGCATCCTGGTGCCGATGATGAACGAGGCCATCTTCGCCCTTTACGAAGGGGTCGGCAACGTCGCCTCGATCGACAAGGCGCTGCGTCTGGGCGCCAATCATCCGATGGGCCCGCTGGAATTGGCGGACTTCATGGGTCTGGACGTCGTCCTGGCGATCATGAACGTGCTGTATGACGGGCTGGCCGACAGCAAGTACCGCCCCTGTCCGCTGCTGGTGAAATATGTCGAGGCCGGCTGGCTGGGCAGGAAGAGCGGACGCGGCTTCTATGACTATTCCGGCGCTGCGCCGGCGCCGACGCGATGAGCCGGTTCGAGAGCTATTCCGACCTGCCCGGTCAGGCGACCATCGCCGCGCGGCCCGGGCGGACGCCCCGGATTCTGGCCTGTTTGGCCGGCGCGGCCTGGCCGCCTCTGTGGTTGACCCTGCCCTTCTGGCGGCCGCACGCCTATCTGCCGGGTCGCGACATGGACTGGCGGCTGGTGGTGATGCTGATCGGGCTGATCACCGTGCCGCTGGCGCTGTATCGCGTGCTGAACGAGCGCAAGCGCGACGGGCGGCCCGGCACGCGGCTGGGCGTCGTCTGGCGCTTCATGATGTACGGCGGCCTGGCGGCGGCCCTGGTCCAGATCGTCGTCGCCCTGGGCATGAGCGTGATGGGCTGGTTCGAGGCCGGCGACGTCATGCAGGCCTTGGGCGCGACCGAGACCACCCTGCTGATTTTCGGCGTCGGCGGCCTGCCCATCGCCATGATCGTGGGCGTCAGCTACGCCCTGTGGGCCGGGTTGTGCGCCGCCTTCATCGCCTTCGAGGCGCGGCCGGCGGTCAAGGATCGACTGGGCTTGATGCCCAAGGGCTGAGACACAGGGTTGGCATTCGCGCCTGACGCCTGAGTTCGAGGATTGGGGGATCCGAGAATGACCATGGATGACACGGACAAGGATGCGGCGGAAATCCTGTCGCCCGTCGCGGCGACCTCGCGCATCGCCAGCCTTGACGTCATGCGGGGCCTAGCGGTGCTGGGCATCCTGGCGGTCAATGTCGTTTCGTTCGGCCTGCCGGTCATGGTCTATCAGGATGCGAGCCTGAGTCCGTTCCCGGTCACCGGCGCCAACGCCGTGGCGCGCTGGGCGATGGACGTCTTCTTCCATCAGAAGTTCATCACCCTGTTTTCGATGCTGTTCGGGGCCTCGATCTATCTAGTCGGGGGCGAGCGGGGCGATGCGGCGCGTGGCAAACTGCTGCGGCGCCGCCTGTTCTGGCTGGCCGTCATCGCCCTGATCCACGGCCTGGCCTTCTGGTATGGCGACGTGCTGCTGCTCTACGCCTGGTCGGGCCTGTTCGTGATGCTGATGCGGTCGATGCGGGCCGGAACGCTGATCGGGATCGGCCTGGGCGTAACCCTGTTGCTGGGCGCGATGCAGGCGGGCGCGACCTGGCTGATGGTCGCCGGGCCGCCGGCGATCACCGAGGCGATGAACCAGGGCGGGCCGCATTACACCGCCGCCATGGTGACGGAGTCGATCGCCGCCTATCGCAGCGGCTGGGCCGGGGCGATGGGCCAGAACCTGCAGAACTGGCTGCTGCTGCAGGGCGCCAGCCTGACCATGTTCGTCTTCTCGACCGTGGCCCTGATGATGCTGGGTCTGGGCCTGTTCAAGGCCGGCGTGTTCAGCGGCCGGGCGCCCAACGGGGTCTATGTCGCCTTGATCGCCGTCGGCGGCGCCATACTGGCCCTGCTGGGCGTGCTGGAATGGCGCGAGGCCATGGCGCCGGCCGGGATTCACCCGACGCACGGCCTGGCGGAGGTCGTCGCCTCCTTCCCCGTCTTCGTCACCCTGGCCTATGTCAGCCTGATCGTGCTGGCGACGACGCGAGGGGCGGCGTGGATCACGGCGGCGCTGCGGCCGGTAGGGCAGATGGCCTTCACCAACTATCTGACCCAGACCCTGATCATGACATCCGTCTTCTACATGCCGTGGGGGCCGCGTCTGTTCGGACAAGCCGACTATGTCCAGATGTGGGGCTTGGTCTTGGCGGTCTGGGCGCTGCAACTGATCTGGTCGCCGCTGTGGTTGTTGCGGTTCAGCATGGGGCCGCTGGAGTGGGTTTGGCGCTGTCTGACCTACGGCCGTCGGGTGCCGATTTCAAAAGGCGGCTGACGGCGCTTTTATCGCAGGCGCGAAGCGATTAACTGAGGGCCATGGCCGCCCCGGATACTCCCGCCGAAACCTTCAAGCGCGCGCTGGGTCATGCCGCGCGGGCGCTGGCCGAGCAGCCCGAGCTGGAGGTGGTGTTCGGGTCCGACGGACCAAAGCTGTCGAACGGCATCCTGACCCTGCCCCATCCGCCGCGCGATCCGTCCGGGCCAGAGAGCGCGTCTTTGCGCGGCCAGGCCGACCGGCTGGCGCTGCGGCTGGCCAATCACGACACGGCGGTGAACAGCCGGATGCGGCCGGCGGACGCCAAGGCGGCTGAGGTGTTCGATGCGGTCGAACAGGCGCGCGTCGAGGCCTTTGGTTCGGAACATCTGGCCGGGGTGCGCGACAATCTGGGCGCCGCCCTGATCACGCGGCTGGAAAAGACCGGCGCCCTGCGGATCAGCGACGCCGACCGCGTGCCCGTGTCCGAGGCCGTGGCCCTGCTTGTCCGCGAGCGGCTGACCGGGCGCCCCGCCCCCGACGGCGCCCGCGCCATGCTGGATCTCGTGCGCGCCAACATCGAGGTCAAGGCCGGCGCCAAGCTGGACGCCCTGGCCGGCACGGCGGGCGATCAGGAAGGTTTTGCGCTGAAGATGCGCGAGGTGCTGCGCGCGCTGGACCTCGACCCCGGCGACGGGCGCGGCGAGGATACGTCCGAAGATCCCGGCGACGAGGAACCGGATCCTCAGGACCCTGCGGCCGACGACGATCAGGACGAGGAGGAAGAGCAGGACGGCGGCGAAGGCTCCCAGTCGATGGAGGGCGACGCCGATGATCAGTCTTCCGAACAGGAGCGCGAAAGTCGCCCCGAAGGCGCGCCCGCCGATCCCGACGGCGAAGGCGCCGACGACGGACCGGAGTTGCAGGAAGGCCAGCAGCCGAACCGTCAGCAGACGGCCGACGACGGTCGCGCGGTCGATTTCTACCGCGTCTTCACCACCGCCTTCGACGAGGTGGTGGACGCCGCCGACCTGTGCGACCCGGTCGAGCTGGACCGGCTGCGCGCCCTGCTGGACGGCCAGCTGGCCATCCTGTCCAGCGTCGTGTCGCGCCTGGCCAACAAGCTGCAACGCCGGCTGCTGGCGCAGCAGAACCGCTCTTGGGTCTTTGATCTGGAAGAGGGTATGCTGGACACGGCGCGGCTGACCCGCATCGTCACCGACCCGACCGCCCCCCTGTCGTTCAAGGCCGAGAGCGAAAGCCCGTTCCGCGACACGGTCGTGACCCTGCTGCTGGACAACTCCGGCTCGATGCGCGGGCGGCCGATCATGGTGGCGGCGGTCTGCGCCGACATCCTGGCGCGGACGCTGGAACGCTGTGGCGTGAAGGTCGAGATCCTGGGCTTCACCACCCGCGCCTGGAAGGGCGGACAGAGCCGCGAAGCCTGGATCACCGCCGGCAAACCGCAAAATCCCGGCCGCCTGAACGACCTGCGCCACATCATCTACAAGGCCGCCGACGCGCCCTGGCGCCGGGCCAAGAAGAATCTGGGCTTGATGATGCGCGAAGGTCTTCTGAAGGAAAACATCGACGGCGAGGCCCTGCAATGGGCCCACGGTCGCCTGCTGGCCCGCAGCGAACAGCGCCGCATCCTGATGGTCATTTCGGACGGATCTCCGGTCGACGATTCGACCCAGTCGGCCAATGCGGCCCTCTATCTGGACAAGCACCTGCGCCAGGTCATCGCCGAGATCGAGGACCGCTCCCCGGTCGAACTGCTGGCGATCGGCATCGGCCATGACGTGACCCGCTGGTATCGCAAGGCCCTGACCATCGTGGATGTGGAACAGCTGGCGGGGGCCATGACCGAGGAGCTGGCCGAATTGTTCGAGAACGAGGGGGCGGCGGGTCCCACCCGTCGCACCAAGCGAAAGCTGGCGGCATGAGCCGTTTCGGCCGGCTGGCCAGTGTCTGGATTGCCCTGTCGCTGTCGGCCTGCGCCGCCTCGCTGGGCGCGCCGCGTCCCTATCCGTTGTCATCGGACGGCTGGACGCCCCAGGTCGCAGAGCTGCGAAGCGCCAGCCTGGGCCTGCCCGGCGGCACGCAGATGGCTGACGGCGTGACGTTCGCCGGCGGCCTGCAGGTCAGCGCCGCGCCGACCTCGCCTCTTCACAGCCTGTCGGACCTGAAGCTGACCGGCGACGGCGGCTTCGTCACGGTTTCTGACACCGGTGATCTGGTGCGCGGCGACATTCGCCTGGACGCCGGGGGGCGGCTGGCTGGCCTGGATCACTTCCGCTCGCGCCGGCTGACGCTTCAGGACGGCGCCGCGATTTCTGACAAGTCGGACGGCGACGCCGAGGGCCTGGCCATCACCCCCTCCGGCGATCTGCTGGTCAGTTTCGAGCGGCGTCATCGGATCTGGAACTACGGTTCCCTGTCGGCGCTGAAGACCCAGCCGACGCCGGTGCGGTCGCCCGACTTCGCCTTCACCGAAAATGACGGGATGGAGGGGTTGGCCGTTGCACCCGGCGGTTGGCGCGTCTCTGGCGAGGCGGGCGGCGTCTGGGACTGCGCAGCGGCGAGGTGCACGGTCGTCAGCGCACCACCTGCAACCCCCATCCCCGACAGCGAATACCGCATCACCGGCCTGGATCGCGATCCGTCCGGCGCCGGATGGTTCGTGGTCCAGCGCCTGTACCGGGCGCCCATCGACATGCGCGCGCGCGTGCGCCGCATGGCCCCCGACGGAACGCTGGGGCCGGTGTTGATCGAGCTGAAACTGCCCGGCACGACCGACAATTTCGAGGGTATCGCCGCAGAGATGCGAAACGGCGGGACCCGCCTCTACATCCTGTCCGACGACAACTTCAATCCGGCCCAGCGCACCCTGATGCTGGCCTTCGACCTGCGCTAGGCGTCAGGCCGCGCCGGCCCACTGCGTCGGTTGCGAGGTCGATTCATCGGCTTGCAGGGCGCGCACGAAATCATCGCGCCAGATGCCGACATCGGTGGCGCGAACCACATCCATCAGGGCTTCCCATTTCCGGATACGCTCGGCCAGCGGCATGGTTAGCGCCTTCTGGATGGCGTCCGACAGCTCTTCGCGACTGTAGGGATTGACCAGCAGCGCTTCACCCATCTGTTCGGCCGCGCCGGCGAAGCGCGACAGGATCAGCACGCCGGGATCGTCCGGGTTCTGGGCGCAGACATATTCCTTGGCCACCAGGTTCATGCCGTCGCGCAACGGCGTCACCAGCCCCACCCGCGCCGCGCGGTAGATGCCCGCCAGCTGATCCCGGCGATAGGTGCGGTTCAGATAACGGATCGGCTGCCAGTCCATGTCGGCGAAGGCGCCGTTGATCCGTCCGGCTAGGGCGTCCAGCCGCGAACGAATATCCTGATAGCTGTCCACGTCGTCGCGCGAGATCGGCGTGACCTGCAACAGGAAGACCTCGCCCCGCATTGAGGCGTTGTCGTGCAGGAACTGTTCGTAGCCCAGCAGCCGCTCTTCCAGCCCCTTGGAATAGTCCAGCCGGTCCACGCCCACGATCATCGAGCGGAACGCCGAAGACGCCGCCATTCGGTCATAGGTTCGCGCCCCTAGTGTAGAGTTCCGCGCCGCCAGGAAGCCGTCCACGTCGATGCCGATGGGGAAGACGCCGGTCTGGACCTTGCGCCCGAAACACTCCAGCCCGCCGACGCCATCCAGTTCGCCCTGGGCCTCTGACACCACATAGTCGGTGAACAGATCGCTCCATTCCTGGGTGTGGAAGCCGATCAGGTCGAAGTCGAACATCGACTCCACAAGCCGCCGGTGATGCGGCAGCGTCACCAGCAACTGCCGCGCCGGCCAGGGCGTGTGCAGGAAGAAGCCGATCCGGTTGCGAATGCCCAGGCGGCGCAGATCCCGCGCCATCGGGATCATGTGGTAGTCGTGGATCCAGATCATGTCGTCCGGCTGGATCAGCGGCGCCAGAGCTTCGGCGAAACGCCGATTCACCCGCTCATAGCCCTCGCCGTAGGACCGCTCGTATTGGGCCAGGTCGATGCGGTGGTGGAACAGCGGCCACAACGTCTTGTTGGCGTAGCCGTTGTAGTATTCGTCGACGTCCTGCCCCTCCAGATCGACTAGCCCTACGGTGACGCCGGCCCGGTCCTCGATCTTCACCTCCCCGGTGTAGTGATCGACCCGCTCGCCCGACCAACCGAACCACAGGCCGTCGTATTTTCTGAGCGCGGCGGACAGAGCCATCGCCAGGCCACCGGCAGACCCGGCGGCGGGGTCGGTCGGGGCCGAAACCCGGTTCGAAACAACGATCAGGCGGCTCATGACTTCACTTCACACGGCGACCCCAGCCCCGGGGTCCAGACATTAACGCACATCGGTCCAGGAACGGCTCAACAGCACGGCGCAATTGATGATGCCGACCAGGGAATAGGTCTGCGGATAGTTGCCCCACAGTTCGCCATCGTCGATCGAGATGTCCTCGCTCAACAGCCCTGCCGCCGTCCGCCGGCTCAGCATCTCCTGGAAGATGGTGCGGGCTTCCTCGATGCGGCCGTTTTGGTGCAGGGCTTCGATGAACCAGAAGGTGCAGAAGTTGAAGGCGGTCTCCGGCTCGCCGAAGTCGTCCGGCTCCACATAGCGGAACAGGTGGCTGCCCTTCTTCAGGTCGCGCTCGATGGCGTCGAAGGTGGCGACCTGACGCGGATCGTGCGCCTCCAGGAAGCCCAGATCGGTCATCTGCAGCAGGGAGGCATCCAATTCGCGGCCGCCGAAGCTGGCGGCGAACCGGCCCTCGTCGGGCAGATAGGCCTCCGCCTCGATCCGCTGACGGATGATTTGCGCCCGCTCACGCCAGAAGACGGCCCGATCCGGCAGATTCAGATGGTCCGCCGCCTTGGCCAGACGATCGCAGGCGGCCCAGCACATTACGGACGAATAGGTGTGGACCCGCGCAATGGTGCGGAACTCCCACAGGCCCGCGTCGGTCTGATCGTGCATGGCGAAGGCGCGCTCACCGATCGCCTCCAGCGCGTGGAAATCCTCCAGCGTACCCGGACGCAGGAGCCGTGCGTCATAGAAGGCCTGAACCAGAGGCAGCACGATCTGTCCGTAGACGTCGTGTTGCAGATGTTCGTGCGCCTGATTGCCGATCCGCACCGGCTTCATGCCGCGGTAGCCCTCGACGCTGTCGATGATGCTCTCGCCGATTCCGGGCTCCAGACCCACGCCGTAAACCGGCTGGACATGGCCGCCGGCGGAATCGTCGACCAGGTTTCTCAGATAGACGAGATAGTTCTCGAGGATGTCGACCGCACCCAGCCGGTTCAGCGCCCGCACCGTGTAATAGGCGTCGCGGATCCAGCAGTAGCGATAGTCCCAGTTGCGCCCGCTCTCCTTGAACTCGGGCACCGAGGTCGTCATGGCGGCGACGATGGCACCGGTCTCTTCATAGGCGCACAGCTTCAACGTGATCGCCGCGCGGATCACAGCCTCCTGATAGTCGAGCGGCAGATAGAGTTTGCGCACCCAGTCCTGCCAATAGGCGATCGTGCGATCGAGTGCGCCCTGAACGCCGTGGCCGACATCCTGGTCGTAGCCCTCGTCCGGGCCCAGGAAGAAAGCGTGCGACCGCTCCAGCCGGAACACGCGCTCCTCCAGCACATGCGACACAGGACAGTCGGTCGTCAGGCGGAAGGTGACGTCGGCGCACATATAGCGGATGTGGTTGGATCCGGAGGTGTGCGGTGCTGCTCGCGCGCCCCAATCCGTCGAGGGCCGCAACCGCACACGGATGCGCGGCGTCCCCGACAGCGGCCGCACGATGCGCGCAAAGGCCAGCGGCCGATAGGTGCGCGAGTGCTTCGGATGACGCGGGGCGAAGTCGATGATCTCGGCTGACGATCCGTCCTCGGCCGTCATGACCGTGCGCAAAACCGGCGTGTTGCGGACATAGGCCTGATCGATCGACTTCACGTCCTCCATCTCGATGGCCCAGAAGCCGTGCTCGGGCTCCATGCCATCCATCAGGGCGGAAAAGACCGGGTCGCCGTCCACCCGGGGCGCGCAGGCCCAGACGAACCGGCCCTGACGGTCGATCAGGGCGCTGACGCCGCAGTTGCCGATGGGAAACAGATCCAGATTGGGCTTCATCGGTTCAGGCCTTCGCTACGGCTTCAAGCCAGGTGAGCACAGCATCCACATCGTCCAGCCGGTAACGCGCCGCCGTCTCGCGCTCGGGGCCGACCAGCACGCCGTATCCACCCAGCGCCGTCGCAGCCTCGAACCCGTACTCGTCGGTCAGATCGTCGCCCAGCATGACCGGGACGGCGCCCTTGAACGGGGCCTCCTGCATGAAGGCCGTGACGGCCGTGCCCTTGTCGGCGCCGGGCGTCTTCAGTTCCAACACCATATGACCAGGTTGGAGCGTCAGTCCCGTTTCGGCCTGCAGCTCGGCCGCCAAGCCCTTGGCGGCGCCGGCTTCATCCGGCGCCTGACGATAGTGCAGACCGACGGAGACACCTTTGTCCTCGACGATCACGCCGGGGCGATCGGCGGCGAATTCCTCGAACGCGTCCAGCGCCTGGGCGACGCCGGCGTCGGGCGTCTTGCGCTCGATGGAGCCGTCCTTCAGACGCCGCTCCAGGCCATGCACGCCCGAGCCCGAGATCAGGGCATGATCGGAAATGCGGTCGATCTCGGCGATGGTGCGACCGCTGACGATGGCGACGCGGCCCGCAAGTCGCGCCTCGACAGCCTTCAGCGCCGCCGTACGACGGGCGTTCGGCACCACCGCATCGGGGGTTGGCGCCATCGGGGCCAACACGCCGTCCATGTCCAGGAACAGCGCGATCCCGTCGGCGACCACGGGCGGTGTCGGGAGCAATAGCGAAGCGGCTCCGGCATGAGACGGCATTGACGATCAAACTCTTTGTTTTAGTTCCCCGGTCGGCGTAACGCGCCAGAGCGGCAAAGGTTGACCAGAAACCGACAAAGTCGTCTGAAAGGGAGGCGGCGCGCGAAACGCACTCATGGCGGATCGCGCTCGTCAAAGAAGGAGAGCCCGGCTGCGGGCCAGAACACTATGACCGAGATCGCTCACTCGACCCCCGACGACATCGCCGTAATGACCGACCGCGCCCGTGAAGTCGTGCGGCTGAACATTGAAGCGCTGGAGGCGCTGGAACGCTCGATCGACGTGTCGATGGCCCGCGCTGTCGATGTCATCATGAGCCGGCCGGGCTATGTCGTCGTCACTGGCATGGGCAAGTCGGGCCATATCGGCGGCAAGATCGCCGCCACACTGGCCTCGACCGGCACCAACGCCTTCTTTGTTCACCCCGCCGAGATGAGCCACGGAGACCTGGGGATGCTGCGTCCCGACGTGACGGTGCTGGCCATCTCCAACTCGGGCGAGAGCCGCGAGCTGCGCGATCCGCTGATCTATTGCCAGCGCAACGGCATTCCCGTGATCGCCATCACGCAGCGGCCGGCTAGCTTCCTCGGCCGAAACGCGGCTGTCTGCCTGACCATGCCGAAGGTGGCCGAGGCCTGCCCCAACGGCTTGGCGCCCACCACCTCGACCCTGATGACCCTGGCTCTGGGCGATGCCTTGGCCATGGTGCTGATGGATCGCCGCGAGTTTACGGCCATGGACTTCGGCCTGCACCACCCCGGCGGCGCCCTGGGCATGAGCTTGCAAAGCGTGCGTGAATGGATGGGCGATAACGCCGCAGCGCCCGCCAGCGTGCCTCAAGACGCCAGCTTCAGCAATGTCGTCTCGGCGATCACCGAGGGCCGAAAAGGCGCGGTGGCCGTGCTCGATACAGATGGCGCGCTCATTGGCATCGTGACCGATGGGGATATTCGCCGCGCATTTCAGCATGAGACAACACATTGTAAGGCGGCTGACATCATGAGCTCCAATCCCATCACCGTCGATCCGGACGCGCGTATGAGCGATGTCGTCGATCTGTTGACCGTCAACAAGATCGCCAATTTGTTCGTGGTCGAGGACGGCAAGCCTACGGCCATCGTCCATATCGCCGAACTGATGCAGGCCGGCTACGTCGCCTAGGATGCGCATTCTCTACGACGCCAGCCGGCTGATGAGCCGGGCCGAACGGTCGGCGCCGACGGGCGTGGACCGGGTATGTCTGGCCTATGCCGAATGGCTGCTGGCCTCGCCCGATGTCACGACCATCCCGGTGCGTGGCCGCAAGAACCGGCTGGTCGCCGTCGAGATCCGCTGGTTCCGGCGGTTCGTGGCCGACCTTCGCGCCAAGTGGAACGGCGCCGCCAGCACGGCGGCCGATCTGGCGCACGAGCAGCGGCTGCTCGCCGCCCTGACGGCGGAAAGACGGCCGGCCGCCTCGGTGCTGTGCCCAGCGCCCGCGCCCGAGAAGGAGAAGCCCGCCGACAAGACGCGGGTGTTCAAACAGTTCTTCCGTTCGCGCCACGTCGCTGCAGTGCCGGCGGCCGACCTGTATCTGACCGTCGGCCACACCACCCTGCACGAGCCGACGGCGCTCGAAGATCTGAAGGCCGCGGGGATCGAACGCGTCGTGCTGCTGCACGATCTGATCCCCGTCACCCATCCTGAGTTCTGCCGACCGGGCGACGGCGACAAACACCATGCGCGGGTGTCAAACACCTTGCGCCTGGCCAGCCGGATCATCGTCAACTCCGCCTATACGGGCGATGAACTGCGCGCCTTCGCCGAGCGCGAGGGCCTGCCTCTGCCGCCAATCCACGTCGCCCACCTCGGGTTGGAGCCGGCTTTCGTCGCCGGCGACGCCATCGCGGCTCCGCGTCCCTATTACGTCCACGTCGGCACGATCGAGGCGCGCAAGAATTTGGCCTTGCTCTTGACCCTCTGGCGGCGCCTCGAAGAACGGATGGGCGATCAGACGCCGTCCTTGGTGCTGGTCGGTCGCTACGGCTGGGAGAATGAGGCGGTGCTGGATCATTTGCAGCGCTCGCCCAATCTGCAAGGGGTCGTTCACCAGGCGGCGAATCTCTCCGATGCTGTGTTGGCCAGGCTGATGCGCGGGGCCCGCGCCATACTCGCCCCCTCGTCCGTCGAAGGCTTCGACCTGCCCGCCGTAGAGGCGTGCGCCATGGGCCTGTCGCTGATCGCCTCCGACATTCCACCCCACCGCGAGTTGACGCCGCACGCCGAACTGATCGATCCGCTCGATGGCCTGGGTTGGCTGGCAGCCATCGAGCGGGCGACGCTTGTGCCTCCGCCGACGCCGCCTTACTACCAAGCGCCGTCCTGGTCAGAGCATTTCCGCATCGTCGCCGACGGCATTGGCCTGCAGCCCGTTTCGCCACTGGCGAGCGCGGCCAAAGGCTTGTAATCAATCCGCGAACAAGGGCTTTCCAGCTTCATGACGCGCACCATCCTGCCGCTTGCTATTGTCGCCATTCTCGGCGGCTGCTCCACCCTGCCGCGCGACGGGCCGTCGGGCGCCTCGGTCAACGCCGGGGCCACGACCGCCTCGGCTCTGGGCAGCTACGCGCTGGTGCCGCTGACATTTGAAGCCACCGAACGCATGAAGCAGATCCCGCCGCAGTTCTTCGGCAGCCTCGCAGCAGGATCGAGCGATCAGCCCGCAGACGTGATCGGCGAAGGCGACACCCTGGCGATCTCGATCTTCGATCCGTCCGGCTCGCTGTTCGGAGGAACCCTGGGCGCCGGCTCGGCGTCGGGCCGAAACGCCGCCACCATGTCCGGCGGCAATCAGGCGCTGCCCGGTGCGACGGTCGATCGGTCAGGCTCAGTGACCATACCTTTCGGCGGTCAGGTTCGTGTTCAGGGCCTCACATCCACCCAAGCGGCGGCGGCGATCCGGCGCGCCCTGGTTGGCAAAGTCGCAAATCCGCAGGTACTGGTATCCATCGCCGGCAACGCTTCCAACACGGTCAACGTGCTGGGCGACGTGCGCCCCTGGGGGTCAACAGCGACCGCATCCTGGACGTGATCGCTGCGGCCGGCGGCTCAGCTCGCACCACCGACGACCTGACCATCTCGATCCAGCGCGAGGGCCGCACCTACACCGCGCCCCTGTCGGCCGTGACGACAGAGTTCGGCGAGAACGTGCGTCTGCAGCGCGGCGACGTGGTCAATGTTCAGTACAAGCCCCGTCGTTTCTCGACCTTCGGCGGCCTGAACGCCGTGGCCCAGGTCGATATGCCGGCCGGTCCCGTGACCCTGACCGGCGCCCTGTCCAAGGTCGGCGGCCTAAACACCAATACGGCCAATGCGCGTCGCGTTCTGATCTTCCGTTTCGAACGTCCCGAGGTGGCCCAGGCGCTGGGCATCAACCAGCCGGCCACCCCGCGCGGCGTGCCGGTCGTCTATGAGCTGGACTTTAGCGACGCCGCCAACGTCTTCGCCGCCACCAACATGGAGGTCATGCCCGAAGACGTGATCTATGTGCCCCTGGCCGGCGCTGCGGAGATGCGCAAGTTCTTCGAGGTCGTTCAGAGCCTGACCCGCGTCGTCTATGACGTGTCGGTGACCAGCACGCTCAATAACAACTGACGTCATGGCCAGACGGCGGGCGCTGCTTTCGGGACTGTTTTCACGCAAGTCACCGGCTGCGCCCGCCGAGGACACGTTCGACCCGTTCGAGCGGCCGACCGAGCTGGCCCCGGAAGAATCCGACGCCTTGAGCCTAGCCTTGGCTGAAGTCGAAGCCGGGGCGCTGGAAATCTATGCGCAGGCCGGCCTTCCCACCCAGCCAGGCCATTATCGCCGCGATCCCGACACAGGGGACTGGATTTTTATCGCCCGCCAGATCGAGCCGTCCGAACGCTTCGCCTTGGCCCTGCGCTATCCGCCCGAACAGGGCTGGCGCTTCGCCCGGCTGGAGGATTTGGGCGCGCGGTCGGGCCGTGAAGATGTTCAGGCCGCAGCGCGTCTCATGGCCGATGTCGCGACCTTGCGGGCGTCTCGGCGCGGCGTGTTGACCCACGATCATCTCCTGACCGCCATGGAACTGGGCGCCGCCTGGCGCGCCTTGCGCGATGCGCAGGCTTTTCGCACTTCCCGTCTGACCCTGTCCGTCCCAGAGCCCGCCCGTCCCAAGGCGCTGAAGGGCGACAAGCCGTCAAGGCCGCGCTAGAGAGCCCGCCTCCCCGAACAGCAGGCTCCTTCCATGTCCGACGCCCCCGAATATCCGCCCGAAGATCAGCCCGTCGGTCGTATCATCGCCATGCCCGCCGACACCAACCCCGAGGGCGACATCTTCGGCGGCTGGCTGCTGGCGCAGATGGACCTTGCGGGCGCGACCCCGGCGTTCGAACTGGCCTGCGGTCGCTGCGCCACCGTGGCGCTGGACGGCATGGTCTTTCACCAGCCGGTCTCGGTCGGCGACGAGGTCAGCATCTACGCCCACGTCATCGGCTCGGGCCGCACCTCCATCCGCGTCCAGGTCGAGGCCTGGAAGCGGGCGCGGGGACAGCCCCAGGCCGCTTCGGTACGCGTGACCCAGGGCGTCTTCACCTATGTGGCCATCGACGAAAACCGCAAACCCCGCGCTCTGCCCGGCAAGGCGTAAAGCGCTGCAAGAGGCGCAAATCTTGACCTTGCGCCGGGGCGGGCCTACGTCCCGGCCATGGCCATTCGACGTATCCTCACCATCGACAACGCCGCCGACCTGGCGATCCTGAAGCAGGTGTCCAAGCCCGTCGCGGCCGTGGACGACGCCGTCCGCGCCCTGATGGATGATATGCTGGAGACGATGTACGACGCGCCGGGCATCGGCCTGGCCGCCGTGCAGATCGGCGCACTGGACCGGGTCATCGTCATGGATCTGGGCGACAAGGACGGCGTGGTCTGCGAGACCGAGGAAGAGGCGGCCGAGAACGCTGAGGCGCGCAAGAACCCGCGTTTCTTCGCCAACCCGGAAATCCTGTGGACCTCGGACGAGCTCTACACCTACGAAGAAGGCTGCCTGTCGATCCCCGAGTATTTCGACAAGGTGGAACGCCCGGCCCGCGTCCGCATTCGCTATCTGAACCGTGACGGTCAGTCGGTGGAGGAAGAGGCCGAGGGTCTCTACGCCGTCTGCATTCAGCACGAGATGGACCACCTTAACGGCGTGCTCTTCATCGACCATCTGTCGCGTCTCAAGCGGGACCGCGCCGTGACCAAGGTCAAGAAGGCCGCCCGCGACAGGATCGCCGCCTGATGACCAAGATCGTCCGCCCCGAACGTATAGAACGCGCCGCACGTCGTATCGCGCCGTCCATCCCGCGCGGCCGATCGATGATCATCGACTCCTCGGGTCGTCGTCGCCTGACGCGCAGCCAGAAGGTCGGCGTCGCCGGCGTCGCGACGCTGGCCGGTGTGGCCTTGCTGGGCGTCGTGGCGGGTCTGCTGCTGGATCGCCTGCTCGACTTCGACGACGCCTTGGATGCGGGCGGCGAATGGGACGAGGGCGGCGGCGTCTTCACCCGCTGGCAGTAAACCTCTAAAGGCGTGCCCATGCGCCTTGCCTTCATGGGAACTCCCGACTTCGCCGTGCCGTCCCTGGCCGAGCTGATCGCCTCGGGTCACGAGATCGTCGCCGTCTATTCGCAACCGCCACGCCCCAAGGGCCGGGGCCAGAAGCTGACGCCGTCGCCCGTCCACGCCTTCGCCGAGACCATGGGCCTGCCCGTCTTCACGCCCGAAAGCATGAAGGACGCCGAGGCGATCGACACCTTCAGAAGTCTGGATCTCGATGCAGCCTGCGTCGTCGCCTACGGTCAGATCCTGAAGACCGAGGTGTTGGAGGCGCCACGCCTGGGCTGTTTGAACCTGCATGGTTCGCTCCTGCCGCGGTGGCGCGGGGCCGCCCCGATCCAGCGGGCCATCATGGCCGGCGACAAACAGACTGGCGTCCAGATCATGCAGATGAGCCTGGGTCTGGACGAAGGCCCCATCCTGCTCAGCGAACTGATGGACATTCTGCCCGACGACACGGCCGCCAGCCTGTCCGAACGGATGGCCCATGTCGGCGCGGGCCTGTGGCCCCGCGCGCTGGCCGCCATCGACCGAGGCGGGGTCACGCCGTCCGAACAGGTCGGAGAGCCGACCTACGCCAGGAAGATCACCCCGGCCGAGGCCCGGATCGACTGGACCCACCCGGCCGCCGAGGTGGACGCCCATATCCGAGGCCTGTCGCCCTTCCCCGGCGCCTGGTTCGAGGCCCCGTCAGAGGCTGGCCCCGTGCGGATCAAGGGGCTGCTGTCGGCCTTGGCGGACGGATCGGGCGCGCCCGGAACCGTGCTGGACGACGCCCTGACGGTGGCCTGCGGCGACGGCGCCGTGCGTCTGATCCGCGTTCAGCGCGAAGGCAAGGCGGCGCAATCGGCCGAGGAGATGCTGCGCGGCTTCCCCCTGCCGGTCGGGACCAGCCTAGGCTGAGAGGTTGAACTCGCGGCCCAGAATCTCCCAAAGCGCCTTTGCGCTTTCAGAAGTCAGTTGGAAAGTCTGGCTCTGGCTGTTCGGTTTCGCTCTATCTGCTGATCCAAGTGTATCGATCTGCAAGAACGCGCGCCCATCATGCCTGAACACGCCATAGTGGCCCACAACGTGAGTTGGGTGCAGCTTAAGCTCCCGCTCTCGGTCTAGCGGTTGAAACTGGTCGATGACGGCCATGTGGAGTCCTAAGTGCCTAGGTACAAACTCACTATCGAATACGACGGCACGGCCTACAACGGCTTCCAGGCGCAGGACAGCCAGCCGACGGTGCAGGGCGCGCTTGAGGCGGCGATCCACGCCTTTTCCGGCGAGCGGATCCGCATCGCCGCCGCCGGCCGCACCGACACCGGGGTCCATGCGACGGCCCAGGTCATCCATGCCGATCTGAACCGCGACTGGCCCGTCGATACTGTGCTGAATGCCATGAACGCGCATCTGGTGCGCCAGAACGTCTGTGTCCTGGCGGCCGAATACGCGCCTGATCCCGACTGGCACGCCCGGTTCTCGGCGACTGGCCGGGGCTATCTGTACCGCATCCTGAACCGCCGCCCCCAGCCCGTGCTGGAGCGCGACCGGGTCTGGCACGTCAAGAAGACCCTGGACGCCGAGGCCATGCATCACGCGGCCCAGGTCCTGGTCGGTCACCATGACTTCACCACCTTCCGCGATGTCGGTTGCCAGTCCAAGTCGCCGGTCAAATCGCTGGACGTGGCGCGCGTCACTCGGTTCGGCGAGGAGGTGCATCTGGTGTTTCAGGCGCGCAGCTTCCTGCATCGCCAGGTTCGGTCCATGGCCGGCACCCTGGTCGAGGTGGGGCTGGGTCGCTGGAGCGCCCACGACGTCAAGGCCGCGCTGGAGGCGAAGGACCGCGCGCGGTGCGGCCCCGTCGCCCCCTCGGCAGGGCTCTATCTCAGCGGCGTGCGCTACGACTGAACCCGCCGGTCAGCCGCGCTGCTGGACCAGCACCTCGGCGATCTGGACCGCGTTCAGGGCCGCGCCCTTCCTCAGATTGTCGTTCGAGACGAATAGGGCGAGACCATGCTCGACGGTCGGATCAGGGCGCACACGCCCGACGAAGACCGGGTCCTGACCCGACGCCTCCAGCGGGTTCGGCACGGCCGTCACCACCACGCCGGGCGCCTGTGCCAGCAGATCCAGCGCCTGAGCCGCCGACAGCGGGCGCTCGAACTCGACATTCATCGAAAGCGAATGGCCGGTGAAGACCGGCACCCGCACGCAGGTGCCCGAGACCGGCAGACCGGGGATTTCCAGGATCTTGCGGCTTTCGTCGCGTAACTTCAGCTCCTCGTCGGTATAGCCGTCTTCGCCCAGCGTGTAGTTCAGGGCCACGACGTTGGCGGCGATCGGCACGACCCACTTCTCGGGCGCGCCGAAGTCCACGGCCCCGCCGTCGCGGGCCAGGGCCGCGCCCTGGCCCACGGTGGCGCGCGACTGGTCCTCCAGCACGCGGATGCCCTCGATCCCGCCGCCCGAGACGGCCTGATAGGTGGAGACCGTCAGACGCTTCAGCCCAGCCGCGTCGTGCAGGGGCTTCAAAACCGGCATCGCGGCCATGGTGGTGCAGTTGGGGTTGGCGATGATGCCCTTGGGCAGGTTGGCCAGGGCGTGGGGGTTCACCTCGGCGACCACCAGCGGCACTTCGGGGTCAGAGCGCCAAGCCGAAGAGTTGTCGATCACCACCGCCCCGGCGGCCGCCACCTTGGGCGCCAGGGCCTTGGACGTCTCGCCGCCGGCCGAGAGGAAGACGATATCCAGACCGGCGTAGTCGGCGCTCGCCGCATCCTCGACCACGATCTCGGTCTCGCCGAAGCGGATGGTCTTGCCCGCCGACCGGGCCGAGGCGAATAGGCGCAGCGAGGCCAGCGAGAAGTTCCGCTCAGCCAGCAGCCCGCGCATCATCTCGCCGACGAGGCCGGTGGCGCCGACGATGCCGACATGGGGAGGGTTGGACGGGGAAAAGGACATGAAGGCGTCTCCTGGAAGGATGGAGGCGCGGGGTTCAGCCGGATCGACCGCCCCGCGCATCGGCGGGGCTTGGGATCGGGTTGTCGCTAGACCGCGCGCGCATCCGAAACCGCCCCGCCGAAGCCGGTGGTTTTCGAGGTCATCGCTTTAATCGCGCGCTTGGTCACGGCGACGCTCTCTAAGGGTGAGAAACGGTCGTGTAAACGGGCAGTGACGAAAGAATTCACGCAAAGAAAAGGGGAACGGTCCTGCACACGCAATAAAGCCGCTGCCCCTGAAAGCCTCCCATCCGTCATCCTTGGGCTTGACCCGAGGATGACGGGTGAAAGTTTCAGACCTTCGATAGGATCAGCGTGCCGTTGGTGCCGCCGAAGCCGAAGCTGTTGGACATGACGTGGGTCAGTTCGCCGTCGTGGCGCTGGCGCAGGATCGGCATGCCTTCGAACGCCGGATCGAGATTTTCGATATGGGCGCTTTCGGCCGCGAAGCGGTTCTGCATCATCAGCAGGCAGTAGATGGCTTCCTGGGCGCCGGCTGCGCCGAGCGAGTGGCCGGTCAGCGACTTGGTCGAGGAGATCATCGGCATCTGGTCGCCGAAGACGGCGCGCACGGCCTCCATCTCCTTGGCGTCGCCCACGGGCGTCGAGGTGCCGTGCGGGTTCAGATAGTCGATCTTCGGATTGCCGGCCTGTTCCAGCGCGATCTTCATGCAGCGCTGGGCGCCCTCGCCCGAGGGGGCGACCATGTCGTAGCCGTCGGCGTTGGCGCCATAGCCGGTGACTTCGGCGTAGATGGTCGCGTCGCGCGCCTTGGCCCGCTCGTACTCTTCCAGCACCACGATGCCGGCGCCGCCGGCGATGACGAAACCGTCGCGGTTGGCGTCATAGGCTCTGGAGGCGACCGACGGATTGTCGTTGAAGTCCGACGACATGGCGCCCATGGCGTCGAACATGTTGGACATGGACCAGTCGATGTCCTCGCAGCCGCCGGCGAAGACCACGTCCTGCTTGCCCCACTGGATCTGTTCGACCCCGGCGCCGATGCAATGGGCCGACGTCGCGCAGGCCGAGCTGATCGAATAGTTGATGCCGCGCATCTGGAACCAGGTCGACAGCACCGCCGACGGGCCCGACGCCATCGCCTTGGGCACCGCGAACGGGCCGATGCGCTTGGGCGCGCCCTTTTCGACCGTGGTCGCGGCCGCCTGCAGGATCACCTGCGTCGAGGGGCCGCCCTCGCCGACAATCAGGCCGATCCGGTCATCCTTGATCTCGTCCGCCGTCATGCCCGACGATTTCAGCGCCTCTTCGAAGGCGATGTGGCCCCAGGCGGTTCCGTTGGCCAGGAAGCGGGCGGCGCGACGGTCGACCAACTCTTCCCACGGACCGATCTTGGGCGGCGCCCAGACCTGGCTGCGGAAGCCGTATTTGGCGTGGTCGGGAGCATGAACGACGCCCGAACGGGCTTCGCGCAGGGACTGGGTCACCTCCTCGGCGCCGTGGCCGATGGAAGAGACGATGCCCAGGCCGGTGACGACGACACGACGCATGGTGTTTCCTTCTTGATGCTTCCTGGTCCGAGGACCGTCCGCCTTGTTCGCGGTTATATAGGGGCGTTAACCGCCCGCCGCCTCATCCTTGGCGCCGAACAGGCCGACCCGCATGTCGTTGCAGGTGTAGATGACCTGGCCGTCGGCCTCCAGCACGCCGTCGGCGATGCCCATGACCAGCTTGCGGTTGATAACGCGCTTCAGGTTGATCTTATAGACCACCTTCTTGATGTCGGGGGTGACCTGGCCGGTGAACTTGACCTCGCCGACGCCCAGGGCGCGACCGCGGCCGGGGCCGCCGATCCAGCCCAGATAGAAGCCGACCAGCTGCCACATGGCGTCCAGGCCCAGGCAGCCCGGCATGACGGGGTCGCCGATGAAGTGGCACTGGAAGAACCAGAGGTCGGGATGGATGTCGAGTTCGGCCTCGACATAGCCCTTGCCGTGCTCTCCGCCGTCCGCATTGATCGTGGTGATGCGGTCGAACATCAGCATCGGCGGGGCGGGCAGCTGAGCGTTGCCGGGACCGAACAGCTCGCCGCGGCCCGAGGCCAGCAGGGCCTCATGATCGAAGGACGAAGGATATTGGGACTGGGTCAAGGCGCTTCCGTTTCTTGAGACGTTGCGCGCGGGTTACACGACCGCGCCGCTTCGCTCAACAGCGTGCGGTCAGTTGCGACCCGTGCCCGCGGGGCGATTGGCGTTGCACAGCGCCCGCTCCTGGGTTCCGAACACCGCCCGCTGGGCCACAAAACCCTCCAGTCGTCGCGCCCGGACCTTGCACCAGCCCTCCTCGCATTCGTCCAGCATCACCAGGGCGCGCGGCGACAGGCGCGCGCGCACCGACGCCGTCTCGGATCGGCCCGACCGGATCGGCACTTCTTCGGCGGTCGTGTTGAAGACATAGCGCCGGCCCGACGACACCGTGCGGTGGATCCAGGCCACGGCCCCGTCGGGATCGCAGATCTTGCGCCATTCGGTCGTCTCGGCGATCACCTGAACCGGAAGGCCGGCGGCCCGGTATTCCCACAGGATCGGATAATCCAGGCCCGGCCCCTGGCGTGCGCGGACGTGCGAGGACTTCAGCGAAATCCAGCGCGGCACCTCAAGCCCGGTAGGCGTCGGGCGGCCGTCGGGCATGGTCGCGCCGGCGCTGGCCATCACGCCGAGGCCGAGAACGGCTCCCACGATGGCGATGCGGCGTCGCAGGCTTTGGAAGATGGCGGCGGCTTTGCTAGACACTGATTGGAACGACCCGTCGCGCGGGCTTTGATCCGTCTGAATCGCCGCCCGCTAACCAAGGCCGAGAATGTCCCCCCGCAAGCTTAAGGTCGTATTAACCAGACGCCTGCCCGACGCGGTCGAAACGCGGATGCGCGAGCTGTTCGACGCCGAGCTGAACCTGAAGGATCAGCCGATGGATCGCACCGCGCTGCAGGCCGCCGTCCAGCGCGCCGAGGTTCTGGTGCCTACGATCACCGACGTCATCGACGCCGACCTGATCAATGGCGCGGGCGAGCAGTTGAAGATGATCGCCAACTTCGGCGCCGGCGTGGACCATATCGACATCGATGCGGCCGTGGCGCGCGGCATCATCGTCACCAACACGCCCGGTGTCCTGACCGAGGACACCGCTGACCTGGCGATGAGCCTAATCCTGGCCGTCAGCCGCCGCATCGTCGAGGGCGCCCAGGTGGTGGCCGAAGGCCGGTTCGAGGGCTGGACCCCGACCTGGATGTGCGGACGCAAGCTTTGGGGCAAGCGGCTGGGCATCGTCGGCATGGGCCGGATAGGCCAGGCCCTGGCCCGTCGCGCCAAGGCCTTCGGGCTTCAAGTCCACTATCACAATCGCAAGCCCGTCCCGGCCTTGATTGAGGAAGAGCTGGGCGCGACCTACTGGGACGATCTGGACCAGATGCTGGCGCGGATGGACATCGTCTCGCTGAACTGTCCGGCGACGAAGGACACCCACCATCTGCTGTCGGCCGAACGCCTGGCGCGGCTTCAGCCCCACGCCATCCTGATCAATACCGCGCGCGGCGAGCTGATCGACGAGGCGGCCTTGGCCCAGGCGGTGGCTATGCGCGCCCTTTCCGGCGTCGGCCTGGACGTGTTCGAGAACGAGCCCGCGATCCATCATGGCCTGCTGGGCCAGTCCAATGTCGTGCTGCTGCCCCACCTGGGGTCCGCCACCCTGGAAGCGCGCCAGGACATGGGCGACCGCGTCATCGCCAACGTCATGACCTATCAGAACGGCCACCGCCCGCCGGATCGGGTCATCCCGGCAATGCTTTAGGGCGCAGCCAGCAACCGCTCGGCCGCATCGGGATATTTTTGCGCCAGCCGCGCCGCCCAGTCGGCCTTGAGCGGCAGCAGCGCGCGCGCCTCGCGAACGCGGCGTTCGACCAGGGCGGCGGCCTCGCGGTGCGCGGGCCAGTCCATCAGAAACCCCAGCGCCGTCTCGAAATCGGCGTAGGTCGCGGCGTGAGCCAGGGCGCGGTCCAGCGCCTCCACATCGTCGAAGTCCGGCAGACGCGCCAGATAGGCCCGCAGCACCGGCGCGGACAGGTCGCGCTCGAACATCGCCCAGCGCAGATCCTGCGCCTCTTCCTTGCGGCCCTCGGCTTCCAAGAGGTCGATCGAGGTCGCCTCCCATGCCGGCGTCAGGACCGGCGGTCCGGCCTGTGGCGATCGCCCGAAGGTCCAGCGCCGGTTGCCCGCCGAAGGCTTGAGCGCCGCCTCCAGCGCCTGACGCGCTTCGGGCACACGGTCCGCGACCAGCAGCCGCTTGACCATCACCGCCGCAAAATCCGGCGAGCCCTGCTCCTCCGGCGTCGTCATCGACAGCCACAAGTCCAGATCGCCCGCCCGGTCCGCCAGCCGTCGCACGACCGTTCGCATGCCGCGCGCGTTGGATGCGGTATCGAGACGACCCAGCAGCTTCTTGGCCAAGTCCGCCGTCAGATCGTCGCCGCCCGCACCGATCCAACGGGCATATTCGAGCGGTTGCCGCGCCACCGCCTCCGCAAGCAGACCCACTGTGGTTTCGTCCGTCCGAACCGCATCCCCGGCGATCCGCCACAGGTCCAAGGCCGCCGTTTCGAACGCGTCGGCCAGTTCGCCCTTCTGATCCTTGACCCGCGACGCCAGGCCGCGAAACAGATCGAACCAGCCGATCAATCGCTCCAACCCCATCACCGGAGCGGCCTCGGCCAGATCCTCGACGATTGCAGCCCGCAGAATCTCCAGATCGCGCAACAGGTCCGGCCGCTTTCGCCACGACACGCGCGCGCGGCTGGCCGCGATGGTCGTCAATCGCTTGTCGATTTCCAGAGCCAGCAGATCCGGCCCCGCCTCGGCCGCCATCACCAGCCTGAGCCGCCGCTTCAGGATCGCATCCGCATCCGCCGCCTGCATCAGCAGTTCGCCCAGACGCTCAGCGCCCAAGCCGCTGAGATTTGCGGCGTTCAGGCGTTTGGGCGAGGCGGGACGTCGGGCCATCAGGCCTCCTTTTCACAAGTCTGTCGGACCGAACTCACACGGCTGTCGAAAACCGCTGGCAGGGGAGGAACCGTCGTAAACGCGCTTCGTTTCCGGCGTCCTGATCGAGGAAGTGTGCGTTGGACTCCTACTACTGCATCGTCAACCTGCCCGGCGTTCCGGTGCGGGACATCTGCGTCCTCGACGCGGCGAACGACACGACGGCCAATCAGGCGCTGGAGGCGATCGCCCGCAATTGGGTCGGGTTCGAAACCCTCTATCTCTATTGCGGCGAGCGTCTGGTGACGGTGCTCAGCAACCCGGCGCTGGGCTTCGCGCCGCCCCTGCCTGACTTGGATCTGGCCGACATCCGTTTCGCGACGGCCGCCTGATCGTCAGCCGCCGCAGACCGGGCATTCCGGATCAGCGGCGACCCGCACGGTCCGCGCCGAGCCCGCCAGACCGTCATACAGCATCAGCCGTCCCGTCAGGGCCTCGCCCGCGCCGGTGATCAGCTTGACGACCTCAAGCGCCGCCATCGACCCGATCACGCCGGTCAGAGCGCCCACGACGCCGACGCGCGCACAGGTCTCCGCATCCGGCGGGATCTCGGGCACCAGGCATTGATAGCAGGGCTGGCCCGAAAACACCCCGACCTGCCCGTTCCAGCGGCCAAGCGCGCCCGACACCAGGGGCTTGCCCGCCGCAACGCAGGCCGCATTGACCCACAGCCGGGTCTGGAAATCATCGGTCCCGTCCAACACGATGTCGAAGGCTGCGATCTGCGCCGCCGCATTCTCAGCGGTGATCCGCTCGGCGAAGGTTTCGATCGCGACATGCGGATTGAGGCCGACCAGCCGTTCCGCCGCCGCCTCGACCTTTGACCGGCCGACCTGCGCCGTCGAGAAGGCGATCTGCCGCTGAAGGTTGGACAGGCCCACAACGTCGTCGTCGATCAGGCCCAGCGTACCGACGCCCGCCGCCGCCAGATAGAGCGCCGCCGGAGACCCCACGCCGCCCGCGCCGACGATCAGCACCCGCGCGCGCTTCAGCGCCTGCTGCCCCGGTCCGCCCACTTCGGACAGGACCAGATGGCGCGCATAGCGTTCGACTTCGTCTTCGGAAAAGATCACCGCCCTATCTAGCGCCGCAGAGGTTCCGGCGCGAGGGGCCTGTCGCCTGTCGCCTTAAGCGGCCATCCGGACGTGTTCGCACGACAGCAGCTTTTCCAGACCCGCGCTGGACAGATCGCTCAGGCGCCGTCCGCGCAGAATGTCGGCGGCCTGCCGGTCGCTGAGGGCGCACAGCCGTGCGGGTTCGCGCATCCGCCGCTGCATGACGGGCCGATCATCCAGGACGCGGATATTGTGATGACGCGGGTCGTTCCAGAGGCGCGACATCAAGCGGTCCACGTCGGCACGGGCGCCTTCGATCATCTGTGCCGCCTCGCCTTCGTGGAACAGCATGGCGCTGCCGATCTCGTCGCGGCGGTTGTTTCGCTCCGACGCACCGAGGATTTCGGCAAGCGATTGGGTCGTGTGGTTTGCGCCACCGATCATTTCACTCACGAAAACGACGCGATAAAGCAAAACCTGTCCCTCGATTTCAAAGAACCGCGAAAGCGGATTGCGCCTTCTAGCCAATATTGGGGTCAAAATAAGACAGCGCTATACCGAGGCGCGACAGACTTGATGCCGACGCCCGGCCGCGCCATCTGATCGTCATGAACCAGACCGCATCCAACTTCCCCGACTGGCACGGCACCACCATTCTGGCGGTGCGCAAGAACGGACGCACCGTGATCGCCGGCGACGGGCAGGTCTCGATGGGCCCGACCATCGTCAAGGGCGCGGCCCGCAAGGTGCGCACTCTGGCCGGCGGCAAGGTGCTGGCCGGCTTTGCCGGCGCCACGGCCGACGCCTTCACCCTGATCGAACGGCTTGAGGCCAAGCTGGAGCAGTATCCTGATCAGCTGGCGCGCGCCTGCGTCGACCTCGCCAAGGATTGGCGTACCGACCGCTATCTGCGCCGGCTCGAGGCGATGCTGCTGGTGGCGGACAAGTCGTCCATCTTCACCGTGACGGGCGTCGGCGATGTGCTGGAGCCGGAGTATGGCGTCGCCGCCGTGGGTTCGGGCGGCAACTACGCCCTGTCGGCCGCCCGCGCCCTGATCGAGGAAACCGATCTGGACGCCGAACAGGTCGCCCGCAAGGCCATGAAAATCGCGGCCGAAATCTGCGTCTACACCAACGGAAATTTGACCGTGGAAACGCTCCCGGCCTGATCCGGTGGGCGGGTCAGATCACTTCGGCGATCAGACCCCGAGCCTTGGCCTCCTGGGCCTCGATGTACCAGTTGGCGGGGGCGCGTCTCAGCACCTCCTCCATGGTCACCGACGATCCGCGGACCAGGTTCTCGAAACCTTCGTTCTGGATGGCGATGGAGTGTTCCAGCTCGTTCAGCATGGCGCGAACCGAGGCGACGCAGGTCGTCAGCGGCCCCGTGACGTGCAGTTGCGTGTCCATCTTGCGCTCATGGATCATCACCCGGGCGCCGCGCGTCAGATAGCGGTTCTCCACGGCAAAGAAGCTCATGAAGGTCGCGCCGGCGGAATAGATCGCCGCCTTGCCCAGAAAGACCAGCCGGCGGGACGGATTGATGTCGCTTTGAAAGCGCACGTCCTCGCCCATCATGCGCGCCACCTCCGGATCGCCGCCCAGGGTCGACAGTTCGATGACGGTCAGCCCAGTATCGGGCGCCTCCGCCATCTGTTGGCGAAAGCGGTCGTACATGGCGTAATCGACCGCGCCGGCGAGCAGGATGCGCGGCGTATCGAAAGCTTCGGCGGTCAGAATGCCGCTCGGGGCCGCCTCGGACATCAAAGCTCGGCCGCGGCGGCGGCGTCGTCGCTGACGGGATAGCCCTGCGCCGACGCCCAGGACCGGGCTTCACGGATCGAGAAGAAGGCCTGGTTCTGCAAGCGGCGCGATCCGGCGTCGTCGATCAGTTCGCACTCCCACCACCGGATCGTGCGGCGATCGGAGGTGTTGCAGGTGCGCGGAACGAGAAGGGCGTGGGGCGTCATGCGCCATCAACGAAAAATCCGCACAGCGGTTCCGACGAGATCAGGATTTCGTCTTTAGGAACAGACCATTGCATGGCGCCGACGGACGCTGTCTTTACGTCAGCCGCCGTGCAGAATTTGCGATCAAGGGCGCCTTGGCTTAAGCGCGCGCCATGACCGACGCCGCGCCTCCCCGCCCCCTCGCCCGCAATCCGCGCGGCTTCGCCGACAAGCGCGGCCGTGACCTGACCGCCGAGCGGCGCATCGTCGCGCGCGTGTCCGAGGTTTACGAGCGTTGGGGCTTCGAGCCGCTGGAGACGCCGGCCTTCGAATATGCCGATGCGCTGGGCAAGTTCCTGCCCGACGCTGATCGGCCGAATGAGGGCGTCTTCGCACTACAGGACGACGCCGGATCGGACGAGCCGGGCGAATGGATGGCCTTGCGCTACGACCACACCGCACCCCTGGCCCGGTTCGCCGCCCAGACTTGGGAGACCCTCCCCAAGCCGTTCCGCCGCTATGCCTATGGTCCGGTCTGGCGGAACGAGAAGCCCGGCCCAGGTCGCTTCCGCGAGTTCTGGCAGTGCGACGCCGACACCGTCGGCTCGGACCGGCCCGAGGCCGACGCCGAGATCATCGCCATGGGCTGCGAAGGCCTGCGCGCCGCCGGTCTGGACGCCGGCCAGGCCCAGATCCGCGTTTCGAACCGCAAGCTGTTCGACGGCCTGTTCGACGCCGGCGG
>NZ_DLTK01000154.1:0-278 GCF_002500885.1 Brevundimonas sp. UBA7838 | reverse complement strand
GCCTGTTCGACGCCGGCGGCGTGACCGAGGCCGGTCAGCGACTGACCGCCCTGCGCGCCATCGACAAGTTCGACCGCCTGGGCTGGGAGGGCGTGGTCCAACTGCTGGGCGAAGGGCGTTTAGACGACTCGGGCGACTACACCAAGGGCGCCCAGCTGCCCGCCAAGGTCACGGCCGCCATCGAGGCGTTTCTGGCCTCGGCCAATACCCCCGGCCTGTCGCGGGCCGAGACGCTGGACGCCGTCGCGCGCTCCGGCGACCTCGGCGCGGCGGGCGAG
>NZ_DLTK01000052.1:0-17428 GCF_002500885.1 Brevundimonas sp. UBA7838 | reverse complement strand
GGTCGCCTCGGGCGTCAACGGTGGCGTCATCGCCCTCGACGGCAAGGGCGAGACCAACCTGGCCAAGCCGACCGCCGACGGTGTGCGCGAACCGCTCAACCGCCGCGCGACCATCGACATCAACTTCTAAGGCTTTAAGGGAGCTGGTTGGGATCACCCAACCAGCAACCTGCGAAGCATGGAAGTCGTCGTTCCAAAGACATCGAGCCGTCGTCGCCCTCCCGGCGGCGGCGGCTTTGATGCTAAAAAACAACGCTCAAAGGGCCACGTTTTAAAATTTCTGAACTTCGGGCGTTTTCGATTGATCGCGAAAGGTGGTCGCGACAAAAGGGCAACGATGCCCTTTGTCGACAAACTCTTCGGTTGCAACGGCCGTGCCGAAGCGGTTTCTGTTCCGTCATTGTACCGGTGGGCGTGATGGTAGACGTGCGTTCGTCTTCTCGAGTTCTGTCGGCGCGGCGTCGTCGCCGTTATCGATTAAGGGCAGATGACATTCGGCCGAGCGTATCTCTGCGACTGCGTTCAGCGGTGCTTTCCGACCCAGCGGTCATTGCTGCCTTCCCCGCAAAATGGCAAGGCGGTCGATACCGCCTATCCGGCCGCCGGTTCCTGATCGTTTCGGCCCCCTTCGGATCGTTCGGAGTCGCATTAGCCTCGGTGCTCGAGGCGCGCGGCGCGCTCGTCAATCGCATGATCTTTAACGCCGGCGATGCGATGAACTGGCGAAGACCAGGTGGACTGGTGTTCAAGGGGACGGCGAAATCCTGGACCGATCGCCTAGCACGTATTGCCGACAATTTCAGCGACGTTATCGTCTTTGGCGAGGTCGGAGCCTACAACCGTGCGGTACTTGACGCAGCTGAAAGCTTGAGCGCGCGTATTTGGGTCTTGGAAAACGGTTATTTTCGTCCTGATTGGGTGACAGTTGAGCGCGACGGCGTAAACGGTTCTAGTGCGCTGCCAAGATTCCGCGACGGCTATCCTGAACCGGCGCCGAAGCTGCCTCAGCCAGTCGCGGTCGGGAAAATACTACCTTATCACGTCGCCAACATCAGCGCCTATCATACGGTGCAGGTCGCTGGGAAAATGTTCTTTCCCAACTATACAGCGCCGTATGTCTTTTCACCGCTCAAACAGTGCCTGGGCCATATCCGACGCTATGTCAGTCTTGCGTTCCGCCGGCCTGAGAACTGCGATGCCGACATCATCAGGGCCAAGGGCAAGTTTTTCATCGCCTGCCTGCAACGGGAGGGCGATGCGCAACTGCTGCGTTATTCTCGATATACCGACAATCGCGCTTTCCTGACCGCCATCATCGCCAGCTTTGCTGCGAATGCATCGCCGAAGACGCGGTTGGCGGTCAAGAACCATCCCCTAGACCCCGGTTTGGTCAATCTGCGCGCAGTCACAATGCGGCTTGCCCGAGAATATGGCCTAGAGGGTCGTGTGGATTTCATCGACGGCGGCAATCTAGCCTCGCTTTGCCGCGCATCGATGGGCATGGTCGTCAACAACTCCAGCGCCGCGTTGTCGGCGCTGGGCTTCCACACGCCGGTCAAGGTTCTGGGCGACGCCTTCTTTGACTTCGAGGGGCTGACTGACCAGAAACCGCTGGATGCTTTCTGGTGCGCACCCGATGCGCCGGACAGCGACCTGTTCATACGTTTCCGCGCGCATGTGATCGCCCAGAGCCAAGTGAACGGCAATTATCATGAGCCGCACGCCATCGTGCCAACGGCGAATGGCATCGCGGACATTTTTGAGCGGGCGTCAGCCTAGCCCAGCCCCCAAGGTGTGGCGCCCAGACCACCCTCTGTCTCTGTCATATTGTTGTTACATAACTGTCGCCCAAGATTTCAACATCGGCCCTAGAGGGGGGGCTGGATTGCGACAGGCGATGGACGTCTGCCGCCAAAAAGGCCGTCGGCGCCGTCCATCTGGGGATAGATGTAATGATTACTCGTAAAAGCCTTATCTGGGCGACCACCGCCCTTGCCGGCTCGCTGGCCTTCGCCGGCGCCGCCTCCGCTCAGTCGACCGGTACGGAAGCGACCGAACTGGACCAGGTCGTTGTCACCGGCCAGCGTGGACCGCGCTCGATCGACGGCGCGATCGTCGCCGAGACGGTCGCGAAGTCGCGGGCATCGATCACCGAAGAGTACATCTCGACCCAGGCGCCGGGACAGACGATTCTCAACTCGATCAATCTGTTGCCGGGCGTGAACTTCACCAACAATGACGCCTTCGGCTCTTCGGGCGGCGATCTCACGATCCGCGGCTTCGACTCGGCGCGTATCTCGCTGACTCAAGACGGCGTTCCGCTAAACGACACCGGCAACTACGCCATCTATTCCAACCAGCAGCTGGATCCGGAACTGATCAGCCGGGCGACTGTCAACCTCGGTACCACCGATGTCGATAGCCCGACGGCTTCTGCCACAGGCGGCACGGTCAACTATTCCACGCGTCGTCCCGAGCAGGAGTTCGGCGTCATTCTGCAGCCGTCGATTGGCGAAACCGGCTACCGCCGCTTTTTCGGCTTGGTCGACACGGGCGCATTCGGCCCTTGGGGCACGACTGCCTGGTTCTCGGCTTCGAAGACCGCGTATGACCACTTCATTGGTGCCGGCGGTGTCGACAAGACCCAATACAACGCGCGTATCTATCAGCCGCTCGGCGACAACGGCGACTTCCTCTCGCTGACCGCCAACTACAACGAAAACCGCAACAGCTTCATCGCCCGCAAAACGCTGGCTCAGTTCAACGCCGGGACGGCCTATGAGTCGGGCAATACGCTTCCGTCTGCTCTGACGAACATCAACCCCTCGAACACGGGCAACATCCGCGGGGCTTCGCGCTTTACTCTGCGCGACAATCTGGTTCTGACCATCGACCCGTCCTTCCAGTACGTGCTGGCGCACGGCGGCGGCACTCAAACCATGAGCGAAACCGACCCGCAGCTGATCGGCAACTCCACGGCAGCCGGCGTCGATCTGAATCGCGACGGCGTTATCAATGGCGCCACGCGGGTCACCCTGTTCCGCCCCAACATCACCAACACGCACCGTTACGCTCTAACCAGCTCGCTGATCTGGGACATTAACGATGACAACCGTCTGCGCCTCGCCTACACCTACGACAATGGTCGTCACCGTCAGACGGGCCAGTTCGGCTACATCGACGCTAACGGCAAGCCGGAAGATCCCTTCGCCGGCCGTAACGGCACGCCGGTCAATCTGCCGGACGGCACTATTTTGCGCCGCCGCGACCGCCTGTCCTACGCCAAGCTGAATCAGATCGCTGCTGAATACCGCGGCAACTTCTTCAACGACGCGATCAGCCTAGACCTCGGCGTTCGTGCGCCGTACTTCGATCGCGAGCTGAACAACTACTGCTATCAGCGCGACACTTTTAACGCCTACTGCACCACCGAGGCGGGCACGCCGGTCGCCGGTACGGACCTCGTCACGTTCCCGGCCTCTTCGATGAACAGCAGCGCAGCGAACCGCTACGGCAAGCCGCGTTCGTTCGAGAAGAAGTATGACGCGGTTCTGCCGAACGGTGGCGTGACTTGGCGCTTCGCCGACCACAACTCGGTCTATGCCAGCTACGCCGAAGGTTTCTCCGCGCCGCGCACCGACGACCTCTATGACGTGGTCGATGTGAACCCGGAACCGGAACGCACCAAGTCCTACGACCTCGGTTATCGGTATCAAGCCGCCGGCTTGATCGGCTCGATCGCTGCTTGGAAGACGGATTACTCCAACCGCATCGTCCGCACCTTCGACGAAGCCGCCGGCCTGTTTCTGACCCGCAACGTGGGTGACGTGACGCTTCAAGGCTTCGATGGCCAACTGGGCTGGTCGCCGTTCGACAAGTTCAACATCACCGGCTCCGTGACCTATACGGACAGCGAAGTGAAGAACGACCTGCCTAACGGCGTGGTGAACGGCGTTCCCGTCTTCATCCAGACCGCTGGCAACCGTCTGGTGGAAACGCCGGAGTGGCAATACGGCATGCGGGTCGCCTACTCGGTCGGTCCGTTCGACCTGGGCCTGCAAGGCAAATACGTTGGTGAGCGGTTCTCCAACGACATCAACACCGAAGTGGCGCCCGACTACACGACGTTTGATCTCGACGTTCGTTACAACCTGGCCAGCCTCGGCAATGGCGGTTCTTACATCCAGTTCAACGTCATCAATCTGTTCGACGAAGAATACCTCGCGGATATCTCGACCTCGACCACCGGTTCGGCCAGCTATCAGCTGGGCGCCCCCCGCACGGCGATGGTCACCCTGCGCGCTTCCTTCTAAGCGTACGTTCGACTGAAACGACGAAGGGCGGTCCGTTCGCGGGCCGCCCTTTTTCGTGGCTGACGTTGAAGTCGGGGGCGCTTGGGGCCATATGGCGCGGCTCCCAGTTCGGCCCTTCTTGAGGATGCCCGCATGACCGATCCGACTGCTGCCGCTATCCCCGCAGAATGGGCGCCGCACCGCGCCATGTGGGTGGGTTGGCCCAGCCATGCGGAATATTGGTTCGAGGCGCTGGATCAGGCGCAGGACGAGGTCGAGGGTCTGGTGCGGGCTCTGGCTGGCCCGGGCCGCGAGCAGGTCAAGCTGATGGTCGGCAAGGCCGAGGCTCTGGCCGACGCCCAGGCGCGCTTTACGGGCGTGGCGAATGTCGAGATCGTGGCCGGCCAGTTTGGCGACGTCTGGCTGCGCGACACCGGGCCGATCTTCGGCGCGGGATCCAAAACGGCCGCGGCCTTCAAGTTCAACGGCTGGGGCGGGAAATATGACATGCCGGGCGACGATCTGGTCGCCGGACAGATCGGCCGACATGCGGGCGTGGACCTGACCTGGAACGACTTTGTCATGGAGGGCGGGTCGCTGGATCACGACGGGGAGGGGACCGTCCTGACCACGCGCCAGTGCCTGCTGAACCCGAACCGCAATCCCGCCTGGAACCAGGATGAGGCCGTCGCGGCGGCGGCGCTGGAGAAGGCGGTCGGCGCCAAGGTGGTGGTCTGGCTGGGTGACGGTTTGCTGAACGATCACACCGACGGGCACGTCGATAATCTGGCGCGGTTCGTCGCGTCGGGCGTGGTGGCCTGCCCGGTCGCCTGGGGCACGAACGACGTCAACGCCGACGTCTATGACGCGACGGCGCGCGATCTGGCCGCCGTGACCGATGCGGCGGGCCGTCGGCTGAAGGTCGTGCGCATCCCGTCGCCGGGTCTGGTGCTGGACGAGGACGAACGCCCGATCCCGGCCAGTCACATGAACTTCCTGATCGCCAACGGCGCGGTGATCGTGCCCACCTATGGCGATGTGCGCGCCGCCGACATGGCCTGCCAGGCGTTGAAGGATGCCTTCCCCGATCGCGAGATCATCCCGCTGCCGTCCAACGCCGTCCTGACCGGCGGCGGCTCGTTCCACTGCATCTCCCAGCAGGAGCCCGCATGACCCGCAACATCACCGTCGCCGGCATCCAGACCTCGTACGGCGAGGACATGCAGGCGAATATCGACAAGACCATCGCCTTCGTGCGCGAGGCGGCGGGGCGGGGCGCGCAAGTGATCCTGCCGTCGGAGCTGTTCCAGGGGCCGTATTTCTGTGTCTCGCAGGAAGAGCACTGGTTCACCCAGGCCTATGAGTGGCGCGAACACCCGTGCGTCACGGCCATGGCGCCGGTGGCCAAGGAGCTGGGCGTGGCGATTCCGGTCTCGATCTTCGAAAAGGACGGGCCTCAGTATTACAATTCGCTGGTCATGCTGGACGCGGACGGCGAGGCGCTGGGCGTCTATCGCAAGAGCCATATCCCCGACGGCCCCGGCTATCAGGAGAAATACTATTTCCGGCCGGGCGATACGGGTTTCAAGGTCTGGAAGACTCGCTTCGGCAAGGTCGGGGTCGGCATCTGCTGGGACCAGTGGTTCCCGGAAGCGGCGCGGGCGATGATGCTGATGGGCGCCGATGTCCTGATGTACCCGACCGCCATCGGCACCGAGCCGCATGATGCGACCCTGCACACGGCCGAGCCGTGGCGCCGCGCCATGCAGGGCCATGCGGTGTCGAACGCCGTGCCGGTCGTCGGCGCCAACCGGATCGGTCATGAGCGCGTAACCGAGGTCGGCCAGACCTTCTACGGCCATTCCTTCATCGCCGACCAGCAGGGCGAACTGGTCGAGCAACTGGGCGCCGAGGAGGAGGGGGTGTTGGTGCACCGCTTCGACCTGGACGAACTGGACAAATACCGCGCGGCCTGGGGCTTCTTCCGCGATCGCCGGACGGACCTGTACGGGGCGCTGACGGGTAGGGGCTGATCTACCCCCGCATCGCCTCGACCGCCGCGACCAGTCGGTCGAGGTCTGCCGGCGACGAAAGCCGGTGATCGCCGCCCTCGATTAGGTCCAGGCGCACGTCGCCGCCCGTCAGCCGTTCGACCAGCTCGACCTGATGTCGCCAGGGCACGACGTCGTCGGCGCGGCCTTGCAGGATATGAACCGGGGCGGCGATGTCGATCACGCCGTCCAGCAGCAGCCAGTGACGCGCCTCCTCGAACATGCGCCGCGTCAGGGCATATTCGCCCAGACCCTCCTCGACGATCAGGGTTTCGCCCTCGCGCAGGATGGCCTGGCGCTCGTGGTCCGCCAGGCCGGGCCACATCAGCCGATCGGTGAAGTCCTGGGCCGGATTGACCAGGACCAGGCCCTGGATCCGGTCCGGCCGCGCCAGGGTCGCCAGCAGCGAGACCCAGCCGCCCATCGAGGAGCCGACCGGGATGACCGGGCCGGACAGGCTGTCGATCAGGGCGACGGCGTCCTCGCGCCAGCGGCCGATGGTGGCCTGTCTCCAGTCGCCGGAGGACTGGCCATGGGCGAAATGGTCGTAGCGGACGAAGTTCCAGCCGCGTTCGCGCGCGGCGACGTCCAGGGCCAGGGCCTTTGTCCCCTCCATGTCCGAACGGAAGCCGCCGACCCAGATCACAGTCGGGCCGTCGCCGTCGACGCGTTTGAAGGCCAGGGCTTCGCCGTCGGGGCGGGACTGGTGCTGGATGTCGCTCATGCGGATGTTCTGCCCGGACTTTCCGCCGTCGTCACCCTTGACCGCGACGCGCGATGGCGGAACACAGACCCATGTCCGCACCCCAGGTCCTGTTCGTCACCTCCAACCGCATCGGCGACTGCGTCATCTCGTCGGGCGTGATCCGCGAGATCGCGCGTCAGGTCCCGGGGGCCGAGATCACCGTCGCCTGCGGCCGGCCGCCCGCGCCCTTCTTCCGCAATGCGCCCGGCGTGGTGCGCACCATCGTGCTGGACAAGAAGAAGCTGTCTGGCCACTGGCTCGATCTGTGGAAACAGGTCGTCGGCACGCGCTGGGATCTGGTGATCGACATCCGGGGTTCGGCGCTCAGCTATCTGATTCCGGCGAAGCGGCGCATCGTCTATAATCGCTCCTGGGAGACGGGCCTGCGCAAGGTCGAGATGGTGTCGCGGCTGATGGGTTCGCCGACGCCGCTGGATCCCGAAATCTTCCTGGACGATCAGGCGCGGGCCGAGGCCGCCGCCGTGATCGATCGGCAGCTGGCGGGCGGCGCGGGTCCCGGCCCGATAATCGCCCTGGCCCCCATCGCGCATCAGCCGGGCAAGAGCTGGCCCGCCGATCGCTGGGGCGCGCTGGTCGAGAAGCTGAAAGCCGAGCCGCGCTTCAACGGCTGGCGCTTCATGCCGGTGGGCGGACCGGGTGACCGGCCCCCGGCGACCCCGGCTTTGGAGGCGGCGGGGCCGCGGGGCATCGATTTCGTCGGCAAGGGCGACATCCTGGCCTCGGCCGCCGCCATCGATCGGGCCGATCTGTTCGTCGGCAACGATTCGGGTCTGATGCACGTGTCGGCGGCGCTGGGCCGGCCGACCCTGGGTCTGTTCGGTCCGACCGAGTGGTGGCTGTACGGTCCTTGGGGACCCAAGACGCGCACGGCGGCGTCCAACGAGACGCGCGGCCAGTTCGCGCCGATCGAGGACCTGACGGTGGATCACGTCTTCGACGCGGCGCTGGCGCTGCATGACGCCTACATCGTCGAAACGCCTGCGAACCCTTGAAAAATCGGGGCTCGCGGCGCATATTGCCGGCCTTGAGGGGAACGTGGCGATCGCCGCGTGCATTCGCTCATCACGACACATGCCTTTTCTGACCACATAAGGAAACGACGCCCATTCGCCGTCCCATGCAAGCGCCACCCGTGAAAGACGGGCCGCGTATGAACCAGGATATCCGCGCCCCTCGCGTTCTGCTCATCGATCAGAACGGCGAAAAACAGGGCGTCATGCCCACCTCCGCTGCTCTGGAAGCCGCCGAGGAAGCCGGGATGGACCTGGTCGAGATCGTCTCCACCTCCGAGCCGCCGGTGGCCAAGATCCTCGATTACGGCAAGCACCGTTTCCAGGAACAGAAAAAGAAGGCCGAGCAGCGCAAGCGCCAGAAGGTCGTCGAGCTGAAGGAGATCAAGCTCCGTCCGAATATCGACACCCACGATTATGAGGTGAAGGCCAAGGCCATGCACCGCTTCTTCGAGGAAGGCGACAAGGTCAAGGTCACCCTGCGCTTCCGCGGTCGCGAAATGGCGCACCCCGAACTGGGCATGAAGCTGCTGAACAAGGTCCAGGCCGACTTCGACGAAGTCGCCAAGGTCGAGTTCTCGCCCAAGATGGAAGGCCGCCAGATGATCATGATCCTGGCCCCGCGCTGATCGCGATCCATCGCTGAATACCAAACGCCCCGGTCCCGAGACCGGGGCGTTTTTCTTTGCTGGAGAAACGGCTAAGCGTGGGAAATGACGAACGCCGATACGGTCGCTGCGCGCACCCCGCCGCCTAAGCTCAAGACACCGGCGCTGGCCGTGTTGTTTGCGACGGTGTTCATCAATCTGGTCGGGTTTGGGCTGGTGGTGCCGTTGCTGCCGTTCTTCGCCCAGAGCCTGAAGGCCGAGGCTTGGCAGATCACGCTGATGTTTTCGGCCTATTCGCTGGGTCAGTTCTTCGCCGAGCCGTTCTGGGGTCGGCTGTCGGACAGGATCGGGCGAAAGCCGGTGCTGTTGATGACCCTGATCGCCAATGCGCTGGGCTATCTGATGCTGGCCTTCGTGCCCAACATCTGGCTGGCGATCGCGGTCAGGCTGTTCACCGGCCTGGGCGCGGGCAATATCTCGACGGTTCAGGGGTATGTGGCCGATGTGACCCCGCCCGAGCAGAGGGCCGGGCGGATGGGTCTGATCGGGGCGGCGTTCGGCCTGGGCTTCATCGTCGGACCGGGCTTGGGTGGATTGCTGACGCAGCCGCAGTTGGGGCGGCTGGGCTATCAGCTGCCGATCTTCCTAGCGGCGGCGTTGGCGGCGGTCGCGGCGGTCGGCGTCGTCGTCTTCCTGCGCGAGAGCCGGGCCAAGGCCGATCCCGCCGCCCCGCGACCGGCCTTCCTGGCGGGGCTGAAGGATGCGCGCGACAATGCCGTGGTGTCGCGCGTGCTGGTCGTGACCTTGATCTATATGGCCGGGTTTTCGGCGATGGAGAGCGTGTTCGGCCTGTGGTCCGAGAGCCGCTATCAATGGGGCGCGCGCGAAGTGGGGCTCAGCTTCATGATCGTGGGCATCGTCTCAACGCTGAACCAGGGGTTCTTCGCCGGGCGGCTGGCGCGACGCTTCGGCGAATCTCGCGTGCTGGCCACCGGCATGCTGCTGTTTGGAACCTCGCTGGTGTTGCAGGTGCTGGCGCCGGTCGCGTGGTTTCCCGCGACGCGGCTCGAGCTGGGCGGTCTGACGATCCCAGTTGTCCAAGGCTGGATCATTCCGATCGTGATGGCGATCGGCGCGTGCGGCATGTCGCTGGCCATGCCCAACATCTCGGCCATGATCAGCCGCGCCTCGCCGCCTGATCGGCAGGGGGCCATGCTGGGTCTGAACATGGCTTCAAGCTCGGTGGCGCGCATCTTCGGGCCGATGATCGCGGGCGCGCTGTTCTCGGGGCTGGGGCATGACTGGCCCTTCGTGATCGGGGCGCTGCTGACCACCCCGGCGGCCCTGATGGCGATCAACGCCGGACGCGTCATTCGCAGCGGCGAGGGCGGCGTCAAAGCCATGGCCTGACTCGTCTTGCAATGGCGGCGCTCTTCACGTAGAAGCCGCGCCTTCGCGTACCGAACCGCCAGGCGAACAGGCATGCCTGGGCGGTTCTTAAACTCTGGAGAGATACCTCCCATGGGCTCAAGCAGTCCAAAGGACGGTAGCCCTCCAAAAAGGAGACTGAAATGCCGAAACTGAAGACGAAGTCGGGCGCCAAGAAGCGCTTCAAATTCACGGCCACTGGCAAGGTTAAGGCCGGCGTTGCGGGCAAGCGTCACCGCTTGATCAGCCACAACTCGAAATACATCCGCCAGAACCGCGGCACCTCGGTCATGGCCGACGCCGACGCCAAGAAGATCAAATCCTACATGCCGTACGCCTGATCGGCGCGCGCTGTACGACTGATCTCCATCCCAAAGAATTTGAAGGAATAGCGACATGGCTCGCGTTAAACGTGGCGTAACCTCGCACGCCAAGCACAAGAAGGTTCTGGAGCAGGCCAAGGGCTTCTCCGGCCGCCGCAAGAATACCATCCGTACGGCCAAGGCCGCCGTCGATCGCGCCGGGCAATACGCCTATCGCGACCGTCGCGCCAAGAAGCGCAACTTCCGCGCACTGTGGATCCAGCGCATCAACGCCGCCGCCCGTCTGGAAGGCTTCACCTACAGCCAGTTCATCAACGGCCTGAACAAGGCCGGCATCGAACTGGACCGCAAGGTTCTGGCCGCGATCGCCGCTGACGCAACCGGCTTCAAGGCTGTCGCCGACAAGGTCCGCGCCGCCCTGGCGTAAGAGCTGTGCTCAAGCCGCGAGCGACCGCGTCGCGAGTGTAGCGCAACAAGAACGACGCCCGCTCCGGTTTCCGGGGCGGGCGTTGTTCGTTTCAGGCCGCCTTGGGGACATGCGATGCTTGGCTCTGCGCCAGCACCATGCGGATGGCGTTCAGAAGGGCGTCGGGCTGGATGGGCTTTTGCGCCACCCCGTTCATGCCTGCGGCGATATAGTCCAGCTCGTCGCGCTCATCGGCGTTCGCCGTCAGCGCCAGGATCGGAAGGGCGCCGGCCGGGCCGGGCAGGGCGCGGATGGCCCGCGTCGCGGCGACGCCGTCCATCACCGGCATCTTGATGTCCATCAAGGCCAGGTCGAACGGACGCTCGCTGACGGCATCCACCGCCTCGCGCCCATTCTCGGCCATCTCGCAGGTGCAGCCGAACATCTCCAGCAGTTTGCCGGCGACGAAGCGGTTGGTGGCGTTGTCGTCCACCACCAGCACATGCAGGGTGTCGTGCGGGGTCGGCTCAGCCATGGCCGGAGCGGGCGCCGTGTTCTCGGTCGCGACGCGCAGCGGCAGGCGCACCTGAAAGCGCGCGCCGCCCTGGGGCGAGGCGCCCAGCGAGATCGCGCCGCCCATCCGTTCGGCGATCTGACGACAGATGGCCAGACCGAGGCCCGCGCCCGCCCCCTCGCGCCCGGCCTTTCCGGTGTTGAACGGGTCGAAGATGGTCGCGGCCGCCGCCTCGGGCACGCCGGGGCCGCTGTCGTCCACGGTGAAGATCACCTCGCCGTCGGCGTGGCTTTCGATCAGGGCGACGACCTCGCCCGTCAGGGTGAACTTCAGCGCATTGCCGATCAGATTGTTGAGCAACTGCTTCAACCGCATCCCGTCGGCCTGAACGCAAGGAACGGCCAGGTCGGTGCGGATGGTCAGGGCCAGGGCCTTTTCCTCGGCCCGCGCGCGCCACAGGGCGTCGATGTCGAAGGCGACGGCCGACAGGTCCAGCGGCTCCTCCTCCAGCGTCAGCATGCCGGCCGAGGCGCGTGACATGTCCAGCGCGTCGGTCAGCAGCCGCAGCAGGCTCTGGCCCGAATCGATCACGGTGCGGACGTAGGGACGCAGCTCTTCCTGCTCCAGCTTCTTGTCCATCAGGGCCGCGACGCCCAGCACCCCGTTCAGGGGTGTGCGGATCTCGTGGCTCATCACCGCCAGGAACTCGGACTTGGCCCGGCTGGAGGCGACGGCCTCGGCCTCGGCCAGCGCCAGGTCGCGGGCCAGGGCGCTCATTTCCTCGGCCCGCTGGCGGTGCAGGGCCGCGCCGGCCTGCACCACCTGCAGCGCCGTGCCGACGCCGACGTAGCGGCCGTCCGCCACCACGATGAAGCCCGTCAGCAAGGCGCCCAGTTCCGCCGCGCCATAGGCGTGGAAGAAGGCCTCGGCGCTGGTCGCCGCCTCCGCCACCGGCGCATTGCGGTCCATCAGGCTTTCGGCGGGCTTTCGGGCATACAGGGCGCGTCCGAACTCGGCCGCCATCCTCAGGGTGAAGGCGTTGCGTTCGATGATGCCGAGGGGGCGGCCATCGTCATCGACGACAGCCAGGGCCAGCGTGTTCGGCTCGGTCTGGAACCGTTCGAACACATCGGCGCCCGGCGTGGACGGGGCCACAGGCGCGATCAAGTCGACGAAATCACCGATCAGCGGCATCAAGGTCCTCGCAAGTCCGGAGGCCTGATTAGACGGTGATATTTAACGCCAGCTTTGCCGTTCATGAACCTTTCGCGGCGGGTTTTCGACAGTCGATCCGTGGGCGGATGGAAAGTCCGTATTGCGCGCGATATTCCCTCGCGCACGCGACTTCGATAGCCTCGCCGCATGATGCGCACCCTGATCTGCGGCCTGGCTGCCGCCCTCGCCCTGATCACTCCCGCCGCCGCGCAGGATCGACGCGTCGCCGTGACCTTCGACGACCTGCCGTTCCAGACGGATACGGCGACCCTGTGCGATCCGGCGCGCCTGATGACGATCACCCAGGATTTCGTCGCCATGCTGGAGCCGCTGGACACGCACGGCGTGGCCTTCGTCAATGCGGGCAAAGTGTGCGAGGTCGAGCGCGCCACGATCCTGCCGCGCGTGCTGAACGTCTGGCTGGACGCTGGTCTGGACCTGGGCGACCACACCAACACCCATCTGAACATCCACTCGACGACGGTTGAGGCCTATCTGGCCGACGTGGACGCCGGGGCGCCGATCGTTCGGCAGGTGCTTGAGGCTCGCGGACGGTCCCTGCGCTGGTTCCGCCACCCCTATCTGTTTACCGGCGAGACGCAGGATAAGCACGACGCCATCGCCGCCGGCCTGGCCCAGCGCGGCTATACGATCGCGCCTGTGACCCTCGACAACAACGACTGGATGTTCGCCGACGTCTATCGCAAGGCCGAGCAGATCGGCGATCAGGCGCTGATGCAGCGCATCGGTCAGGCCTATGTGGCGCATATGGCGACGGTGCTGGACTTCTTCGAACCCTACAGCGCCGAGGTGGCGGGCGGGCGTGAACCGGCGCAGGTGCTGCTGCTGCACGCCAGCACCCTGAACCAGGCCTGGTATCCGCAGATCCACGCCCTGTATCTGGCGCGCGGTTATCGCTTCGTGCCGCTGGAAGAGGCGCTGGCCGATCCGATCTATCAGCACCCTGACACCTATGTCCGCGCCAACGGAATCTCGTGGCTGCATCGCTGGATGCAGACCGACGGCCGGCCCATCCGCTGGGAGCCGGAACCGCCTGCCTGGATCGTTGCGGCCAACAAGGCGTCGGCGTCGGAACTTCAGGCCATCGCATCGGCCCCTTGAAGGGTGACGAAACGGCTTCCACCCGTCAGGGCCTGATCGGCTGAGGGGAAATCGCTTCGCGATTTCGCTGATGCCGTGAATCAGGCCCTTATTTTCACCGTGAGCATGATTCACGCTCCTGTCGGAACCGCGAGGCGGTTCCGTCCGAACCGATCATGCTCTAAGGCACGGGGCAAATGACCGATCTCGCCACACTCGAACTCGACCTGATCAACGCCATCGGCGGCGCGGAAACCGTCGCCGCCCTGGAAGAGGTGCGCGTCGCCGCCCTGGGCAAGTCCGGCTCCGTCTCCGGCCTGCTGAAGGGCATGGGGGCGATGAGCCCCGACGAACGCCGCGAACAGGGGCCGATGATCAACGGCCTGCGCGACCGCGTCGCCGCCGCCATCGCCGCGAAGAAGACCGCGCTGGAAGCCGCCGAGTTGGACGCCCGCCTGCTGTCGGAACGCATCGACCTGACCCTGCCGGCGCGTCCGCGCAGGAAGGGCGGGGTCCATCCGACCATGCAGGTGATGGACGAGATGATCGCCCTGTTCGCCGAAATGGGTTTCGCCGTGGCCGAAGGTCCGGACATCGAGGACGACTTCCACAACTTCACCGCCCTGAACTTCCCGCCAAAACACCCGGCGCGGGAAATGCATGACACCTTCTTCCTGAAGCCGGACCCCGAGACGGGCGAGCGGAAGGTCCTGCGCACCCACACCAGCCCGGTGCAAGTCCGCACCATGATGAGCCAGAAGCCGCCGATCCGCATCGTCGCGCCGGGCCGCACCTTCCGCAAGGATTCGGACGCCACCCACACGCCGATGTTCCACCAGATCGAAGGCCTGGTGATCGACCGCGACATCCACATGGGTCACCTGAAGACCACGCTCCAGACCTTCATCGCCCGCTTCTTCGAGCTGGACGCGGTCCAGGCGCGGTTCCGGCCGCACCATTTCCCCTTCACCGAGCCCTCGGCCGAGATGGACATCCGCTGCGACCGTTCGGGCGGGAAACTGGTGTTCAACACCGGCGACGACTGGCTGGAAATCCTGGGCTGCGGGATGGTGCATCCTAATGTGCTCAGGAACTGCGGCATCGACCCGGACGAATATCAGGGCTTCGCCTTCGGCATGGGCGTGGATCGGCTGGCCATGCTGAAATACGGCGTGCCCGACCTGCGCCCCATGTTCGACGCCGACACCCGCTGGCTGTCCCACTACGGCTTCTCGGCCTTCTCCGCCCCCAACCCGGCCTCGGGCCTGAGCTGAACGAGTTTCAAGATGACCGATCAAACTGAAACGCCGATGTCGGCCGAAGAAAAATTCGGCCGCGAACTGGTGGCCCGCACAACCTTCGAAAAGGAAGCCGTTTGGCTGCCGTCGTTGGCCGTTCATCACATGAACGCCGGCAAGACGTTCATCGAGGACAAGACCTTCACGAACTGTCTGATCGAGGGGCCAGCCGTCATGGCGGTCATGAACGGCACGACGTTCGACAGCTGCAACATGGGCGTGGCGTCCAATCCGCGCACGCTGCTGCTTCAGCCGATGGGCGATATGATCGCGGGCGTCGTGGGCATGTCCAACTGCCGCTTTGTCCGCTGCCGCTTCGTTCAGGTGGGCTTCACCGGCGCCCCGGATCTGCTTGAGCAGATCGAGGCCGACCTCCTCAGCGCACGGGAGAACCAAGCATGAGCCGGCTTCCGATCAACCGTCCCGTCAATCTTGCGCGCGACCTGACCCAGACCACGTTCGAGAACGTCGATCTGAACCTGCACGATCTTTATCAGCACTGCCGTGACAAGGGTGCGGTCGTGGGGCGCACCTTCACCGGTTGCCGGCTGGATGGCCCGGCGATCGTTCTGGTCGGACCCGGCACGACGTTCGATGAGACGAACTTCGGCGACTCGCGCGGGGGCATGAAGAACCTTCTGCTTCAGCCGATGGGGGACAAGGCGCTGGGCACCATCCCGATGCATGACTGCACCTTCGTGGGCTGCGAGTTCTACAATGTCGGCTTCACCGGAGCTGCCGAGATTCTAGAGCAACTGGCGGCCGTTCCGACGGTGGCGGGGCCGACGGCATGAAGTTCACCCTGTCCTGGCTGAAGGACCACCTCGAAACCGAGGCGGATGTTCATCAGATCGCCGAGGCCATGACCATGGCCGGGCTGGAGGTCGAGGAGGTGCTCGATCCCGCCGCCAAACTGGCGCCCTTCACCGTGGCCAAGATCGTTTCGGCCGAGCGGCATCCCAACGCCGACCGGTTGCAGGTCTGCCAGGTCGAGACGGTCGACGGGCTGAAGGAGATCGTCTGTGGCGCGCCGAACGCGCGGGCGGGCCTGACCACCATCTACGCCCCCATCGGCGCCTATGTGCCGGGCTTGGGCGTGACCCTGGTCGAGAAGCCGGTGCGCGGCGTGGTGTCGAACGGCATGCTGTGCTCGGCCTCCGAGCTCGAGCTGTCGGACGAGAGCGATGGCATTCAGGAACTGCCGCCGGAAATCCCCGTCGGCACGCCGGTGGCCGGCCTGTTCGGCGCCGAGCCGGTCATCGATTTCGAGGCCACGCCGAACCGGCCTGACTGGCTGGGCGTCGCCGGCATCGCGCGCGACCTGGCCGCCGCCAGCGTCGGCAAGCTGAAGCATTTCGACATCGCCGTAGTGCGCGGGGCCTTCCCGTCGCCGATCAGCGTGCGGCTGGAGGCGCTCGAGATGTGCCCGGTCTTCGCCGGTCGCGTCATTCGCGGCGTCAAGAACGGCCCGTCGCCGGCCTGGCTGCAGAAGCGACTGACCGCCATCGGCCTGCGCTCGATCAACCGTCTGGTCGATGTAACCAATCTGATCGCCTATGACCGCGCTCGCCCGCTGCACGTCTATGACGTCGCCAAGCTGTCGGGGACCGAGATCGTGGTGCGTGCAGGCCAAGTGTCGGCCGCGACCGGCGAGCACGAACATCTGATCGCCCTGGACGGCAAGACCTACGCCGCATCCGCAGCCGACTGCGTCATCGCCGACGCCGGGGGCGAGCGCCCCATCGGCCTGGGCGGCGTCATGGGCGGCGAGAGCACCGGCTGCGACGAGACCACCACCGACGTCTTCCTGGAAAGCGCCTGGTTCGACCCGCTTGTGATCGCCCAGACCGGCCGTGCGCTGGGCATCCATTCCGACGCCCAGTACCGGTTCGCGCGCGGCGTCGATCCGGTCTCGGTCACGCCGGGTCTCGAACTGGCCACGCGCCTGATCCTGGACCTGTGCGGCGGCGAGCCGTCGGAAATCGTCTTCGTCGGCGAACCGCCTGCCAGCCCGGCGCCCTTCGCCTTTGACCCCGCCTATGTGAAGCGTCTCAGCGGCATGGACCTAGCCGACGACCGGATCGGGACCATCCTGGGCCAGCTCGGTTTCCTGGTTCAGGCCGCGCCCGCCGGTCAGGCCGAGCCCTGGCTCGTCACTCCGCCCTCGTGGCGCCGCGATGTCGAAGGCCCGGCCGATCTGGTGGAAGAGGTTGCGCGCATCGAGGGCTTCGACAGCCTGCCCGACACGCCCCTGCCCGAGGCCACCCGTCCCGCCGGCGGGGTGCTGAGCCCCCGCCAGGCCCGCGTCCGCACCGCGCGCCGGGCCCTGGCCGCCCTGGGATACGCGGAGGCCGTCACCTGGTCCTTCACCAAGCAATCGACGGCGGCCCTGTTCGGCGGCGGCGACGACCGGCTG